>NZ_JBHTVT010000001.1:0-93131 GCF_042792795.1 Isoptericola sp. NPDC056605
ATTGACTATCAAACACACTGTTGAGTTCTCAAACAACCGACGCACACCGCAGAACCAGAACCAACCGTTCCGACCCCGCCGGGGCAACCCCTCAAACTTACCAGACCGTTTTCCCTCTTCCAAATCCCTGATCCGAAGATCGAAGGGAGGTCGAAAAGACGATCCGATCCCACCGGGAAGAATGCGCGAAGCATCCCGACCGTTGAAGGTGTGGGTTTTCAGTCCCGGCCCGGCCACCGGTACCCAGCCTCTCGGCTGTCTCCTCGGTGTCCGTCGGCCCGTCGGGCTGACGTCGTAGAACATTACCCGGGCGGGCCGCTCCGTGCAACGTGGCCGGACGTGGCGCGCGCCACGTCCGGCCACGGGCGCCCGACCGGTGCCGCGTGGGGCCCCGATCAGGCGGTCACGGTCTCCGGCTCAGGCCGGTCACCGCGCGCCAGCCGGCGCGCCGAGTCGAACTCGTCGAGCACCGTGCCGTCCGGCCGCGGCGTCAGGAAGCTGACCACCACGGCCACGAGCAGGCCGAGCGCGAAGCCCGGGATGATCTCGTAGAGGGAGTCCGCGAGGGACGACCTTCCCCAGGCGAAGGCCACGACCGCGCCCGCGAGCATCCCGGACAGGGCGCCCCATCGCGTGAGGCGGCGCCAGTACAGGCTGAGGATCACCACGGGTCCGAACGCGGAGCCGAAGCCCGCCCAGGCGAACCCGACGAGGTCGAGGATCGACGACGTGCGGTCCAGGGCGATGAGGCCGGCGACCACGGCGACGACGAGCACGCCCGCCCGTCCCAGCATCACCTCGGTGCGGGTGCTCAGGCGGAGCCCGGTCATCTTGACGAGGTCCTCGACGAGCGCCGACGAGGAGACGATGAGCTGCGACGAGATCGTCGACATGATCGCCGCCAGCACGGCCGCGAGCACCAGCCCCGCGATCAGCGGGTGGAAGAGGAGCTGCGCCAGCACCAGGAAGATCGTCTCGGGGTTGTCCACCGCGAGACCGTTGACGGTCGCGTAGGCGACGCCGACCAGTCCGGTCAGCACGGCCCCGAGCGCGGTGAGGAACATCCACCCGATCCCGATCCGGCGACCGGCCTTCGCGTCCTGCGGGCTGCGGATCGCCATGAAGCGCACGATGATGTGCGGCTGCCCGAAGTACCCCAGGCCCCACGCGAGCGCGGAGATCACCCCGGTGGCCGAGGCGCCGGCGAAGAAGGACAGGTGGTGGGTACCGGTGGCGGCGTCGGCAGCACGGATGCCCTCGGTCACCGCGCCCCAGCCACCGAGGTCCACGATCGCGATGACCGGCACCGCCACGAGAGCCGCGAGCATCAGCAGCCCCTGCGCGACGTCGGTCCACGTGGCACCGAGGAACCCGCCGAACAGCGTGTAGGCCAGCGTCACCCCTCCCACGACCAGGAGCCCGGTGAGGTAGTCGAGGCCGAACGAGCTCTCGAAGAAGGTGCCGCCGGCCACCATGCCGGACGACACGTAGAACGTGAAGAACACCAGCACGATGAGCCCGGCCGCGATGCGCAGCAGGTGCGCGGGGTCATGGAGGCGGTTGTCGAAGAAGCTGGGGATCGTGATCGAGTTGCTCGCGACCTCCGTGTAGGCCCGCAGGCGGGGCGCCACGAACTTCCAGTTGAGCCAGGCGCCGACGGTGAGGCCGATCGCGATCCACGCCTCGACGAGACCGGTGGAGTAGATCGCCCCCGGCAGTCCCATCAGCAGCCAGCCCGACATGTCGGAGGCGCCGGCGCTCAGTGCCGCCACGCCCGGCCGGAGCTTGCGCCCCCCGAGCATGTAGTCGTCCAGGTCGTCCGTGCGGCGGTACGCGGCGTAGCCGATGCCCAGCATCGCCACCAGGTACGCGACGATCGCGATCGTCTGCCAGGTCTGATCGCTCATGCGATCGATCACCCTCTCGGTCGTGTGGTGCAGCGTCTGGCGCTGGACGCGCCGACCGCCGCATGCACGACGGACCGGGGCCAGGTCGGGACGCGGTCGGCGCTGACCTCGCTGCGGTGCCACCCCGTTGCCACCTCGATGGCTCCGAAACGACCAACGGCCCGATCCCTGGTGAGGATCGAGCCGTTGTGCCTTTCGGTGCGCCCGGAGGGATTCGAACCCCCAACCTTCTGATCCGTAGTCAGATGCTCTATCCGTTGAGCTACGGGCGCAGTCCTTGGCCGGCGCTCTCGCACCGACCGACGAGAACATTACAGCCCTCGAGCCGGTTCCCCAAACCGAGGTGCCGCATCGTGATGCACGACACCGGCAGGGCTCCTGCCGGGGCAACAGAAAAGGCCCCGGGCGTTCAGCAGCCGGAGCCTTCCTGGCGGAGACGGCGGGATTTGAACCCGCGAACGGGTTGCCCCGTTACCACCTTAGCAGGGTGGCGCACTAGACCAGACTATGCGACGTCTCCTCGCGGCAACACAGCAACACCGCGGCGCCCAGACTAACCGGCGACGCTGCCCGGGGGCAAAGCCGCGCGGCGTCGTCCCCACCACACCCCCGACCGCGCTACGGTCTGCCGCATGCTGGACGACGACGACCAGGACCACCCGCAGCGCGCCCACCACGGCACGGACGACGGCCCGCACCACCCCACCACCCCCTCCCCGCCGCCCGGCGACGCACCGGACGACTACGACGTGCTGGTGATCGGTTCCGGGTTCGGCGGCAGCGTCGCCGCTCTGCGCCTGACCGAGAAGGGCTATCGCGTGGGCGTGCTCGAGGCCGGGCGCCGGTTCGCCGACGACGAGCTGCCGCGCACCTCCTGGGACCTGCGGCGCTTCCTGTGGGCGCCGGCGCTCGGCTGCTTCGGTATCCAGCGGATCCACCGCCTGCGGGACGTGCTGGTCCTCGCCGGCGCCGGCGTCGGCGGCGGCTCGCTCGTCTACGCGAACACCCTGTACCGGCCGCTGGACGCCTTCTGGACCGACCCCGCCTGTGCGCACGTCACCGACTGGAAGGCCGAGCTCGAGCCGTACTACGACCAGGCGGAGCGGATGCTCGGCGTCGTCGACTACCGCCGCACCACCCCCGCCGACGAGCTGATGCGCGACGTCGCCGACGACCTCGGGGTGGGGCACACCTTCCGCAAGGTGCGGGTGGGCGTGTACCTCGGCCCGGACGGCGACGACCGGCCGCGCGGCGCCCGCGGCCCCGCGGTCCCCGACCCCTTCTTCGGGGGCGCCGGGCCCGACCGCAACCCGTGCCTGCACTGCGGCGAGTGCATGACCGGCTGCCGGCACAACGCGAAGAACACGCTCGTGAAGAACTACCTGCACCTCGCCGAGAGCGCCGGCGCGCGGGTGCACCCGCTGACCACGGCCACCGCGGTCGTGCCGCGGCCCGGCGGCGGGTACGAGATCCGCACCCACCGGACAGGTCGCCGCTGGGCGGGCCGCCGCACCTACCGTGCCCGGCAGGTCGTGCTCGCCGCCGGCACGCTCGGCACGCAGCGCCTCCTGCACGCGATGCGGGACAGCGGGGACCTGCCGCGCCTGTCCGACCGGCTCGGTCACCTCACCCGGACCAACTCCGAGGCGCTGCTCGGCGCCATGCGGCCCGCCCGCCGCGGGCAGGTCGGCGAGCCCGACTACTCCGAGGGCGTCGCCATCACGTCGTCCTTCTACCCGGACCCGCAGACGCACGTCGAGCCCGTCCGGTACGGCCGCGGGTCCAACGCGATGGGACTGCTGCAGACGGTGCTCGTCGACGGCGTCGGGCCCGGCGAGGGGTCGCGCTGGCGACGCTGGCTCGGCGAGCTGTGGCGGCAGCGCCGGCACCTGCCCGCGCTGTACGACCTGCGCGGCTGGTCGCAGCGCACGGTCATCGCCCTCGTCATGCAGAGCCGCGACAACTCGCTCACCACGTTCACGCGCCGCGGGCCGCTGGGGCGGCGCCTCACCTCCCGGCAGGGCACCGGCGCCCCGAACCCGACGTGGATCCCCGTGGCGCACCACGCCGTGCGCGCGATGGCCGACCGGATGGGCGGTCTCGCCGGCGGCAGCGCGGGCGACCCGTTCGACGTGCCGATGACCGCGCACATCCTCGGCGGGTGCACCATCGGCGAGACGCCGGAGGCGGGCGTGATCGATCCCTACCACCGCGTCCACGGCCACCCGGGCCTCCACGTGCTCGACGGGTCCGCCGTCACCGCGAACCTGGGCGTCAACCCGTCGCTGACCATCACCGCGCAGGCCGAACGGGCCTGCGCGCTGTGGCCCAACCGCGACGAGGCCGACCCCCGGCCCGCTCCCAGCGCGAGGTACGCCGTCGTGCCGCCGACGGCGCCCCGGCGGCCTGTCGTCCCCGGGGCCGCGCCCGGGGCGCTGCGGCTGCCGCTCGTCGAGATCCGGCACGCCTGACGCGGCACCCCTGATCCGGCACCCCTGATCCGGCACGGACAGCACGACGCCCCGACGGTATGACCGTCGGGGCGTCGTCGGGCGGAGGGCGAGGGATTCGAACCCCCGGTGCATTGCTGCACAACGGTTTTCAAGACCGTCACATTAGGCCGCTCTGTCAGCCCTCCCGGGACGGCCGCACGGGCGCTCGTCCGGCACAGCAGTGTACCGGCCGGCATACGCCCGCGGCCCCGGTCGCCGAGGCGTTCCGGGGCCGCGGGAGCGACGGACGAGCAGCTCTCAGGCCGCGCCGCCGCCCGAGCGCAGCTGACGCATCGCGAGCTGCACGAGGGCGATGAGCGTCTGCTTGGTCGCCGCGCGCGACCGCGCGTCCGTGTAGAGCATCGGCACGTGCGCCGGGATCTGCAGCGCCTCGCGGACGTCCTCGAGCCGGTGCTTGGCCACCCCGTCGAAGCAGTTGACGCCCACGACGAACGGCACGCCCCGCGACTCGAAGTAGTCGATCGCCGGGAAGCACTGCTCCAGGCGGTCCGTGTCGACCAGCACGACGGCACCGATCGCGCCGCGGATGAGGTCGTCCCACATGAACAGGAAGCGATCCTGCCCCGGGGTGCCGAACAGGTACAGCCACAGGTTGCCCGGCAGGTTCACCCGGCCGAAGTCCATGGCCACGGTGGTGCTCGTCTTGCGGTCGGAGACCCCGCCCGCGTCGTCGACACCCACCGAGTGCTCGGTCATCGCGGCCTCGGTGTTGAGCGGCTCGACGTCCGAGATGGAGCCGATGAACGTCGTCTTGCCGACGGCGAAGCCACCGGCCACGACGATCTTCGTCACCGTCGGGGCGCCGGCGGGCGGCGCGGGTGCCGCGGCCGCCTGCGTGGCAGCCCCGTCGGCCGGACGTGCGGCAGGGGGCTGCGGCGCCGTGGCCGACTGGGCGGCCGGCGCCTGGGGCGCGGCGGCCTGCGGCGGGCTCGCGGGCACCTGCTGCGCCACGGGCCGCGCCGCCGCACCGGACGGAGCCGCCGAGGCGGACGGCACCGACGTGATCGGGCCCTGGGGCGCCGCCGCGGGGCGCGCGTCCTGGGCCGCGGCCGGGGCGCTGCCCAGCACGCTCTGCCGCTGCGGGGCGCCGACCGCCGCCGGCGCTCCACCGGCCACCGGCGCGCTCACGGCACCGAAGGCCGGGGACACCGGAGCCCACGCCGGGGACATGCCCCCGGAGGCTCCGGGCGCCGGGCTGTCAGAGGGCGGAAATGCCATTGAGAACACTCTCCAAGACGCTCAGAGACAGGCCCGAGTGGGAACTGCCGTGACCCGTGTGGACGTTCACCGGGGTCGAGGTGTGCACGGTGATGTGCCCCTCCTCCTGCATGTCCGCGACCAGGATGCGGACGACGCCGAGGGGCAGTCGCAGCAGCGCGGAGAGCTCCGCGATCGAGACGTAGGTGTGCGCGGCGTGCTGCAGGATCGCCCGCTTCTCCGGGGTGAGCCCGACGCTCGTGACGGCACCGGGCATCACCTCGACCAGCGCCTCGAGCGGCAGGTCGGACAGGGCGGATCGGACGCGGCCACCGGTCACCGCATAAGGACGCACCGTCGAGGCCTCGTAGCCGTCTGCCGAGTGCGCACCCAGAGAACCGAACGATGCGTGCGTCATGGTCGCGACCTCATCCCACCCGCGCGGAGCGCGTCGAGCCGTCCACCGGAAGGTTCCCGCGCATCTCCGAGATCAGCTGCGGGGTGAGCGTGGCCTCGGTACGGGAGACGAGCAGCGCCATCTCGTAGCCGATGAGCCCGATGTCGCAGGACGACTCGGCCACCACGGCGAGGACCGACCCGTTCGAGACGTTCATCAGGAAGAGGAACCCGTTGTCCATCTCGATGACGGCCTGCCGCACGTTGCCGCCGTCGAGCTGACGCGCCGCCCCGCGCGTCAGGCTCGACATGCCGGAGACGATCGCCGCGAGCTGGTCACCGCTGGTGCGGTCGAGCTGGTCGGACATCGCCATGAGCAGACCGTCCGCCGAGACCACCAGGGTGTGGCGGCTGCCCGGGACGGTGCGCACGAAGTTGTCGAGAAGCCACCCGAAGTTGGTCGCTTCAGTACTGAGGGTCACGCTTCCTCCTCGTCGATACGCCGAAGGCGCAGGTCACCGCTGGTGCGGCGCGGATCCAGGGACATCATTCACGGTAGGGGCGGCCTGCGTCGAGGCCCTGACGGCCCCGGCGTCGTTCCGGCCGCGGCTCGTGGCGGACTGGAACGCCGACAGTCGCGACCTCAGCTGCTCCGGGTCCCGCTCGATGCGGGCCGTGAACCGCTCGGTCGACGCGGTCGACTCCCCCGCCCGCTGGCGTCGCGCGAGGCCGCCGGCCTCGTTCGCGACCGTCGTCGGGCGGTACGTCTGCTCGTTCGTCGAAGTCACGTTCCCTTCCTGGAAGACGCCGCGCTGCAGCATCGTGGACATCTCCTCGTACAGGACGGCCGAGGCCATCCACTCCGACCGCGCCTCGACGGTGTCGGGGACGAAGTGCGGGTCCAGCGGGTCGTACCCCGCCGGCTCCGTCGGGCGCAGCGGCAGCACCGAGCCCCCGTACGACGTCGCCGCCGAGGGCGCCGGGTCGTCGACCGGCGCGTGCCGCGGTGCGTCGTCCTGCGGCGTCTCGTACGCGTGGGCCGCCCCGAAGGCCGGTGCCTCGGGCCGGGTCGGCTCCGGCGCGGCCTGGGGGGCCGGCGGGAACGGCGACGCGGTCGGGGCCGCCGGGGCCGCGGGCTCCTCTGCCGAGGGCTTGCGTCCGAACAGGCCGCGCTTGCGACCGCCCTGCGTCGGCGCCTCGCGGCCGGCACGACGTCCCGGCAGGTCGGCGATGAGGTCCTCGAACGGCGGCAGCTCCTGGAACGCGTCCCGCCCCTGCGCCTCCGTCGGCGCGAGCGAGTCCGTCGGCGCGAACGGGCCCGAGGACGGGGGCGTCACCGGGTCGAACGACGGCCCGGGGACGGGAGCCGAGACCGGCCCCGCCGCAGGCTCCGTGACCTCGCGCACGACCGGGTCGAACGACGACGCCACGGGCTCCGCGTAGGAGACGGGCGCGGGCTCGTGCCGGACCGGCTCCACGACCGGAGGCGCGGGCTCGACCGGGGCGGCAGGCGCGACATCCCGCGTCGGCAGCGCCACGGCGGGCGCCGCCTCGGTGGCCGGTCGGTACGGCTCCGACTGCACGGGCGCGAACGGCTGGGCCGCAGCCGACTCGACGGGCGCGTCGACGGGCGCCGGCGCGGGCGCGGCCGCGAACGGGACGTCCTGCACGGAGACCGGCGCGACGGGCTCGACGAGGGCCGGCGGCAAGGGCGCCGGCGCGGCCGGCGTCAGGGGGGCGAGCTCGTCCGGGAGGGCCGCAGGGTCCTCCGTCACCGCGTCGAGCTGGAGCGTGCTCTCGGTCTCGGAGACGTCGAGGGACCCCATCGAGCGGAAGCTCGAGAACAGGCCCGCCCGCTGGTCGACGCCGAGGACCGGTGCCGACACGGGCTCCGGCTCGGCGACGGGCTCGGGCTGCGCGCGGTGCCGGCTCGGCAGCGAGCCCGCCGAGGCCTCGACCTCCGCCGGCGGCCGCCAGGAGTCGGTGGTCGTCTCGTCCACGAGGTCCGGGAGGTCCGGCGTCGCGAGCGGCGGCAGCACGATCGGGCCCGTGTCCGGCCGCGTCACGGCGTCACCGGAACCGACGCCGGAGCGCCGCCGGCGGGGCATGCCGATCGACGTCGTGCCGTCGGTGAGCGCGTCCAGGTCGACGGGCACCGCGGCCGGCGGCTCGGGCTCGACCGGGAGGGCCGCCTGCGCCACGGGGGCGACCGGGGCGACCGCCGGGGTCGGCATCGTGGGGGGCTCGACCGCGTCCGGGACCCCGAACGACGGGGCGGGCTCCGCAGCCTCGAAGGGCACCGCGGCGACCGGCCCGGAGGTGTGCTCCTCGAACGCCTCCGCGATCTGGCCGCCGAGGTCGGCCGCGGCGTTCTGCGTGGCCGCCTCCAGCGGGTCGGTCGGCTGCGGGAGCGGCAGCGCGTCGTCGGGCAGGAACAGCTCCGTCGGGAAGACGACGGTGACCTCCGTGCCCGACCCCGACGCCCCGGTCTGGAACCGGACCTGCGCGTTGAGGCGGTCGGCCAGGCGGCCGACCACGAAGAGGCCGAGGCGCTGGGCGCCGACGGCGTCCGACGCGGAGCGGCTGGAGACCTTGGTGTTCGCGTCCGCGAGCTCCTCGGGGCTCATGCCGAGCCCGTGGTCGCGGACCATGACGACGACCCCGCGCTCGTCGCGCGACGTCGACACCTCGACGGGCGTGTGCGGCTCGGAGAACATCGTCGCGTTCTCCAGCAGCTCCGCCAGCAGGTGCGCGGAGCTCAGCGCGTTGTGGCCGAGCATGTGCGGGTCCACGCCCAGGTCGAGGCGGACGCGGTCGTAGAGCTCGATCTCGGACGACGCGGTACGCACGACGTCGGAGATCGGCATCGGGTTGCGCACGCGACGGCCCGAGTCGATGCCCGCGAGCACCAGGAGCGACTCGGCGTTACGGCGCATTCGCGTGGCCAGGTGGTCCAGGCGGAAGAGGTTCGACAGCGTGCTCGGGTCCTCCTCGGACCGCTCGAGCTCGTCGAGGAAGGAGAGCTGGCGGTTGAGCAGCACCTGGTCGCGGCGGGCCACGTTGACGAACATCTCCGCGATGGAGCCGCGGAGCGCCGCCTGCTCGCGCGCGACGACCATCGTGGTCTCGTTCACCTCGTTGAACGCGGCCGCGAGACGCCCGATCTCGTCGCTCGACTCGACCGGCACCTGCACGAGGTCGATCGACGGCGCCTGCCCGGGCACGGCCATCTGCTCCACCATGCGGGGAAGACGGTCGCGCACCTCCGCCGTCGCGGAGGTCAGGCGGGCCAGCGGCTGCACGATGCGGCGCGCGATGAGCAGCGCCAGCAGGAACGACACGAGCACGACACCGAACGCCGCGGCTCCGGTCAGCAGCGCGGCCGTCTGGGCGCTGCCCGCGAGGTCCTTCGAGTACTCGACCACACCGTCGCGGGACTCGTCGCGCACCGGCTGCGTCGATTCGACCCAGCCCTGCGAGAGCTCGTTCCACTGGCTCGCGACCTCGGGGTCGATGCCGGAGAAGTTCAGGTACCGCAGCTGGAGGCGGGCCCGGTCGAGGTCCGCCTCGTAGCCGGGCACCTCGAGCCCGCCCGGGATCAGGTCGAGCTGCTCCTGCGCGGTCGCGATCAGGGCGTCGGTGGTCTGCAGCAGGCTCACCATGCGGCCGTTGAGGTCCGACGGCGGGGCATCGCCCTGCGCGAGGAAGTTCAGGGCCGCGCCGGCGACCGGTCGCTCCATGGTGTTGGCGAGCATCGCCTCGTCGAGGGAGACGTAGGCGTTGATGCGGCGCGTGAGGCCGGCGTCGTCGCTGCTCTGCGCCACGGCGCGCGGGACGTCGAGCGCGTTCTCGCTCAGCGCGGTGTACCGCTCGGTCGCGCGCGACTCCGAGAGCTGGCCGGAGATGACGTTGCGCTGCAGGTCGTCGAGGACCGTGCGGTCGCGGAGCGTCCGGTTCACCGCGTCCTGCACGTTGGTGGGCAGCGCGCTGATGTCGAGCACCTCGAGCGCCTCGTCGCGCTCGTCGAGCGCGCGGTCGGTCGCCTCCTGCGCCTCGACGAGCGCCTTCTTGGCGCCCGGGATCCCCTTGTCGGCAGCGATGTTCGTGGCGCGCTCCGCGGCCACGGCGGAGCCGGCGTCGTCCTGCAGCTGCAGCGACTCCATGAGGGCCGCGGTCTGCTCGGCGCTGCGGTTCTCCTGCAGCGACTGCCAGGTGATCCAGCCCGCCGTCAACGCCAGGACGAAGATCGGCACGGCGAGTGTCGCAAGAATCTTCCCGCGAACGCCCAACCTGCGGAGCATCTGAACCTCTCTCCAACACTGTTCGTCGAGGCGGCCGGCCGTCGCCGTCCGATCCTCGGGTGGGTGCCATCACGTCCGGCACCACCCCCCGCGCCCGGCTGGGCTTCCAGGCACGCGAGTAGGCTCCATCGGTGTGCGAGCGGTCACGATATCGGCACCTGGCGGTCCAGGGAAACTCACCCTATCCCTCGTCAACCTGGGCAAACCGGGCCACGGCGAGGTTCTGATCGATGTGGCTGCTGCGGGGGTCAACCGCGCTGACCTGCTGCAACGTGCCGGAAACTACCCTCCGCCGGCCGGCGCTCCCGAGTGGCCGGGCCTGGAGATCTCGGGTACGGTCCGCGCGCTCGGGCCGGGGGTGACCACCTGGGCGCCCGGTGACCGCGTGGTCGCGCTGCTCGAGGGCGGGGGCTACGCCGAGCAGGTCGTGGCGCGCGCCAGCCAGCTGCTGCCGCTGCCCGACGGCGTCGACCTCGTCGACGGCGCCGCGCTGCCGGAGGCCGTCTGCACCGCCTGGACCAACCTCGTCGACACCGGCCGGCTGCACGCCGGCGAGACGCTCCTGGTGCAGGGCGGCTCGGGTGGGGTCGGCAGCGTCGCGATCCAGCTCGCCGCAGCGCTCGGGGCGCGCGTGGTCGCCACCGCGGGCGGCCCGGACCGCGCGGCCCGCTGCGTCGAGCTCGGCGCGGACGTCGCCGTCGACCACCGCACGCAGGACGTCGTGGCCGCGGTGCGCGACGCGACCGACGGGCGCGGGGCCGACGTCGTGCTGGACGTGCTCGGGGGCGGCGGGCTCGCCGACAACGTGCGCGCGCTCGCCCCCGGCGGCCGGCTCGTCGTCATCGGGCTCCAGCAGGGACGCCGGGGCGAGCTCGACCTCAACGCCCTCATGGCCAAGCACGCGTGGGTCACCGGGACCCTGCTGCGCCCGCGCAGCGCCGAGGAGAAGGCGGCGCTGGTCGCGACCGTGTGCGAGCGGGTGTGGCCCCTGGTCGCCGACGGCCGGGTCCGGCCCGTGGTGCACGCCCGGGTGCCCTTCGCCGAGGCACCGGCCGCGCACGAGCTGCTCGAGTCCGGCGCCGTGTTCGGCAAGGTGCTGCTGGTGCCCTGACACCCTCGATCGCCGTCCGGCCGGCCCGACCGGCCCTTGTCCGTCCCGTGGGCCACACTGGGGAGCATGACCGAGAGCGACGACGGCACTCGCGACACCGACGACACGGCTCCGCGCGTGGTCACCCCGGACGGGGAGGCCACCGGGCCCGAAGGGGTCGCCGCCCCCGCCGAGGAGGTCGCGCCGGCGGAGGAGTCGTCCCGCATCGAGGAACCCGCCAAGGTGATGCGCATCGGCGGCATGATCAAGCGGCTGCTCGACGAGGTGCGCGACGCCCCGCTCGACGACGCCGCCCGCACCCGGCTCGCCGAGATCCACGAGCGCTCCCTCACCGAGCTGGAGGAGGGCCTCTCGCCCGACCTCGTCGAGGAGCTGCACCGCATCACGCTGCCGTTCTCGGACGAGGGCGTGCCGTCGGACGCCGAGCTGCGCGTGGCGCAGGCCCAGCTGGTCGGCTGGCTCGAGGGCCTGTTCCACGGCATCCAGACGGCGCTGGTCGCCCAGCAGATGGCCGCGCAGGCGCAGCTCTCGCAGATGCGGCGCGCGCTGCCGCCCGGGGCGCACCCTGCACCGTTCGGCCCCGGTGGGCCGGCGGGCCCGGGGCAGCCGGGCCAGCCGGGGCAGGACGACCGGCGCCCCTCCCCCGGTCAGTACCTGTAGGGCCGCCGAGGGAACGCCGTCAGGACCGCGCCGTCATGGCGATCGCGCCGGAGACGAGCGCGAGGCCGGCCAGCTCCGGCCAGGTGGGCACCTGTCGCAGCACGACCGCGCCGACGAGGACGGCGGTCGCGGGCAGGAGGGCGAGCAGCACCGAGAACGTGGCCATGCCGACCCGGCGCAGCACCACCTGGTCCAGCACGTACGGGACGACGGACGAGCAGATCGCCACGACCAGCAGGAACAGCAGCAGGGGCGGGTCGGTCACGACCTCGGGCGTCGACCACGCGAAGAACGGCGCGAAGGCGACGGCGCCCGCCGCCATGCCGACCGCGAGCCCGTCGACGCCGGACCCGGCATGGGCGACGCGCTTGCCCAGGACGATGTAGCCGGCCCAGCACGCGGCGGCCACGAGGACGGCGGTCAGCCCGATCACGGCGTCCTCGCGCGGGATCCCGGAGCCCAGGGTGACGCCCGCGAGCAGCACCACGCCGGCCGCCGCCACCACGATCGCCGCCCGCTCCTGCCAGCCGCGCCCCGTGACGGCGGCGACCGCCACCGGGCCGAGGAACTCGATCGCGACGGCGACCCCGAGGGGCAGGTGGTCGACGGCCACGTAGAACACGACGTTCATCGCCGCGAGGACGACGCCGAACAGCGCCGCCGCGACGAGGTCCCGGCGGGTCCAGCGTCGTCGCCACGGGCGCCGCCACGCGAGGAGGACGACGGCGGCGAGGGCGATGCGCCACCAGCCGACGGTCGGCGCCCCCAGGCGGTCGAAGAGGCCGACCGCGACGGCCGCGCCCGCGTACAGGGTGAGCCCCGAGACCAGGAACAGCGCGGGGGCCGGCACGCGGTCCAGCGCTCCGCGCGGGGAGGGGGCGGCGGTCGACACTCCCGGAGCATACGGGCGCAGCACATCCGGCCCGAACCCGCGACGGGGAGGACTCCCCACCCACGATGTGGACGGGACGTGGACGACCCCTGGACGTCACGTGCGCACGCGCCCTACGCTCGCGGGGCTGTCAGGCCGGCGCGCGACAACGCGCGCTCGCGGAGCCATCGGCCCGCCGCCCTCCCCATCGACCCTGTGAGGCCGTCATGTCCTTCCCGGACGCCATCAAGTCCGTCTTCTCGCAGTACGCCACGTTCTCCGGCCGCGCGCGTCGCTCCGAGTTCTGGTTCTGGTACCTGTTCGTGGTGCTCGTGTTCCTGGTCGAGGGCGTCCTGCTCGGCATCGCCGGCAACGCCACGCTCGACCCGGCGACCCGCACCTACGGCGCGGCCTTCTACGTCGTCTCGGGCCTGATGAGCCTCACCGGGCTGGCCTTCGTCCTGCCGACGCTCGCCGTGATGGTGCGCCGCCTCCACGACCAGGACAAGTCGGGCTTCTTCTGGTTCATGACCTTCATCCCGCTGGCCGGCCCGATCATCATGCTGGTCTTCTACGTGACGGCCGGCACCGTGGGGCCGAACCGCTTCGGCGCGGACCCGAGGGGGCTGCAGGCCACCCCGGCCGCGCCGTACGGCGCGCCGGTCCCCCCGCCCGCGGTCTGACCGCGGCGGGCGGACGACGCACGACGACGGCGGTCCGGGCGGGTGCCCGGGCCGCCGTCGTCGTCCGTGCGTGCGTGCGGTGCGTCCCTCGCGGGCCGTCAGCCCTTGACCGCGCCCGCGAGCATCCCGCGGACGAAGAACCGCTGGAGCGCGATGAACACGATCAGCGGCACGACCATCGCGATGAACGCTCCGGCGGTGAGCAGGTACCAGTCCCCTCCTCGCGTGCCGGCCAGCTCCGCGATCTTCACCGTCAGCGGCTGATACTCGGGGGCGGCGAACGTCAGGCCGACGAGCAGGTCGTTCCACACCCACAGGAACTGGAAGATGCCGAACGACGCGATCGCCGGGACCAGCAGCGGGAACAGCACGCGGAAGAAGATCTTGACGTGCCCCGCCCCGTCGACACGGGCCGCCTCGACGAGGGACGCCGGGATGTCCTTCATGAAGTTGTGCAGCAGGAAGATCGCCAGCGGCAGCGCGAAGATCGAGTGCGAGAGCCACACCGTCCAGAAGCTGCCGTTGACGTTCCAGTCGACGTAGTCCGCCAGCAGCGGCACCAGGGCGATCTGCAAGGGGACGACCTGCAGCGAGAAGACGGCCACGAACAGGAAGTTCCGGCCCGGGAACTTGATCCACGCGAACGCGTACGCCGCGAGCAGCGAGAGCGTGATCGGGATGAGCACCGCGGGGATCGTGATGACGAACGAGTTCACGAAGAACGTGGACAGGTCGTTGCTGTTCCCGTACAGCGCCTCGTTGTAGTTGTCCATCGTGAACTGGGCGTCCCCGGTGAACAGGTCGCCGAACACCGTCCACCAGCCCGTGCGGCGGATGTCCTCCTGCGGGCGGAACGACGTGATGAGCAGCCCGAGCGACGGGATCGTCCACAGGATGGCGATGATGATCGCGATCCCGGACGCCCACGGGGAGCTGAGCTTGCCCTTGGTGGCGATCGCCCGGCGCTCCAGGCGCGAGAGCTTGCGGACGCCCGCCTGAGGGACGTCGTCGTCGAGAGCGGAGCCGGCGACGGCCTGGCCGGGGGTGGGGGTCGAGGTCATCGGATCTCCTCCGACTTGCGCATCTGCCGCACGTTGTACGCGATGATCGGGATCACCAGGATGAACAGGACCACGGCGAGCGCCGCCGCCAGTCCCTGGTTCCCCTGCCGGAACGCCTGCGTGTAGAACTCGTTGGCCACCACCTGGGTGCCGAACTGGCCGCCCGTCATCGTGCGGACGATGTCGAAGGCCTTCAGCGTGCCCATGGCGATCGTGGTGAGCACCACCACGAGGGCGGGCCGGATGCTCGGCACCGTGATGTAGCGGAACATCCCGAAGCCGTGCAGCCCGTCGAGGCGGGCGGCCTCGACGATGTCGTCCGGGATGGCCTTGATCGCCGCGGACAGCACCGTCATCGCGAACCCGGTCTGGATCCAGATCATCACCACGATGAGGAACCAGGTGTTCCACGGCTGGCCGATGAGGAACTGCTGGGGCGGCAGGCCGACCCACACCAGCAGCTGGTTGAGCAGCCCGATCTGGTTGATGTTCGCCTGGTCGGGACGGAACTCGTAGACGAACTTCCAGATGATCGAGGCGCCGACCATCGAGATCGCCATCGGCACGAACACGAGCGCCTTGGCGAGCTTCTCGAACCGGGTGCGGTCGACCAGCACCGCGTACCCGAGGCCGATGACCGCGCTCAGCAGGGGCGCGAGGATCACCCAGGCGGCGGTGACCAGCAGCACCTGCTGGAACTGGCTCTGCGTGAACGCCGTGACGTAGTTGTCGAGCCCGATGAACTCGGTGCCGTTGCGGTTGAAGAAGGACTGCCAGAGGGTGATCAGGCCGGGGCGGAGCAGCCCGTACGCGAGGAAGAGCAGCGGCACGCCGACGAAGCCGGCCGCCACCACCCACGACGGGATGCGCTTCGGCCGGTCCACCAGGAACAGGATGAGGCCCATCACCGCGGCGAAGAGCACCACGGCGACCACCATGAGCAAGAACTTCTGCCCCGTGGTGTCAGGCTCGAGCAACCAGGTCATCGATGACCTCCTCGAGGAGTCGGGACGGAGACGCGAGCGGCGCGCGGTCCGGGGACGTCCGACGACGCCCCCGGACCGCGCGGTCGAGCGGGATCACGCGGCGAGCCGGCTCACTTCGGCCAGGACGCCTCGATCTTGTCGGTGACCTCCTGGGTGCTCGACCCGGTCAGCCAGTTCACGATGCCGGTCCAGAACGTGCCGGCACCCACCTCGCCCGGCATGAGGTCGGACGCGTCGAACGCGACGACCGTGTTCGGGTCGGCCAGCACCCCGGCGACGTACTGGTCGAACTCCGTGGAGAGGTTGTTCGGGTCGAGCCCGTTGTTGGCGCTGACCCAGCCGCCGTCCGGGGTGGACAGGGCCTTCTGGTTGGCCCAGTCCGCGCTGGAGAGGTAGGTCTGGAAGGCCTGCACCTCGGGCCGGTCGTTGAACGCCGCCACGAACTCGCCGCCGCCGAGCATCGGCTTGACGTCGGTCTGGTCGGTGGGCAGGTAGAAGGCGAAGACGTCGCCGTCCTCGGACACCTCGGTGCCCTCCGGCCACTGCGTCTGGTAGAAGTTCGCCGCCCGGTGCATCCAGCACTGCTGGTCGAGGATGCCGTTGCCCGCGTCGGTCCACGACTGCGTCGCGATGGAGTCGACCCCGCCGAGGCCCGCGTTGACGTAGTCCGGGTTCTTGAGGATCTCACCCGCCGTGTCCCACGCCTTGACGACCTTGGGGTCGTTGAACGGGATCTCGTGGGTGTACCACTTCTCGTAGTCCTCGACGCCCGCGGTGCGGAGCATCATGTCCTCGATGAAGTCGGTGCCCGGCCAGCCGGTCGCGTCACCGGACTCGACGCCCGCGCACCAGACCTGGCCGCCGGTGTCGTCGTGGATCTTCTGGGTGAGGTCCATCAGCTCGGTCCACGTCTGCGGCACCTCGTAGCCGGCGTCGGAGAACATCGACGGCGAGTACCAGACGAACGACTTCGCGTTGGCGCCCAGCGGCGCGGAGTAGAAGGTGCCGTCGACCGTGCCGTAGCCCTTCCAGGTCTCGTTCCAGAACTCGTCCACGTTCTTGGCGGTGGCGTCCGGGGCCGGCTGGATGGCGTCCGGGTAGTCCTTGACGATCGTGTTGAGCAGGCCCGGCTGCGGCAGGTACGCGATGTCGGGCGCGTTGCCCGCCTTGATGCGGACCAGCAGCTGCGCCTCGAACTCGCGCGACGCCTCGTAGTCGATCTTGACGCCCGTGCACTCGGTGAACGCCTTGTACGAGTCCTGCTGGGTGGCGCCCTCCGGGTCCACGATCGACGTGTAGACGCTCACCGTCTTGCCGTCCAGGTCGCCGAACTCGTCGTAGGCGGAGCAGTCGATCTCCGCGCTGGAGGCGCTGGTCTCCTCCTCGCCGACACCACCCTCGCCGTCGGGGTCGCTGCACGCCGCCAGCACGAGCGCGAGGCCCGCACCGCCTGCCGCCAGCGCCAGTACGCGTCGCCGCGCCGTCGTCGTTCGTCTGGTCATTGCCGAGCTCCTCCACTGCGTCGTGGTCCACGGAGGTGTTCCCGCCGATCGGCGGCCCGTGATCCCCTGGTCCCCCTGACCGGGATACTGCCTCCCTCCAGAGTTCACCGCACCCCCACCTGCAGGTGCAAGTTCCTGCAAGTCGTTTCACGGTCACGACTCGGTGACGATTCGTGACACCCTGGGACCCGGACCCCCGTCACGTACCTTCCGAGAGGACTGCCATGATCGAGCTGAGGAGCCCGCGAGAGATCGACCAGATGCGCCCCGCGGGGAGCTTCGTGGCCGAGGTGCTCACGGCTGTCCGCGACGCCGCCGACGTCGGGGTGAACCTCCTCGAGCTCGACGCCGTCGCGCACCGGATGATCCGCGACCGCGGCGCCGAGTCCTGCTACATCGACTATCACCCGTCCTTCGGCGCGATGCCCTTCGGCAAGGTGATCTGCACGTCCGTGAACGACGCCGTCCTGCACGGGCTGCCCCACGACTACGCCCTGCGCGACGGGGACCTGCTGACGCTCGACTTCGCCGCGTCGGTCGACGGCTGGGTGGCCGACTCGGCCGTCTCGTTCGTGGTCGGCACCTCTGCCTCGCCGCAGCGCGCGGCCGCGGACGCCAAGCTCATCGAGACCAGCGAGGCGGCGCTCGAGGCCGGGATCGCCGCCGCCACCGTCGGCAACAAGGTCGGCGACATCTCCGCCGCGATCGCCAAGGTGGCGCGGGGCGCGGGCTACGAGATCAACACCGACTTCGGCGGCCACGGCGTCGGGCGCACCATGCACGGCGACCCGCACATCCCGAACGACGGCCGCGCCGGCCGCGGCTTCCCGCTCAAGCCGGGCCTCGTCATCGCCATCGAGCCGTGGTTCCTCGAGACCACCGACGAGATCTTCACCGACCCCGACGGGTGGACCCTCCGCTCCGCCGACGGCTCCCGCGGCGCCCACAGCGAGCACACCATCGCCGTCACGACCGACGGCCCGGTCATCCTCACCGCGCGGGGCTGACCCCCCGGGGCAGAGAGAGGAGCACCGGCACGACGCCGTCCTCGGCGACCGTCCCGGTGACCTCGTCCGCGGCCGCACGCACGACGGCGTCGGCGTGCCCCATGGCGACGCCGCGACCGGCCCAGCGCAGCATGTCGACGTCGTTGCGCCCGTCGCCGACGGCCACGGTGTCCGCGGGGTCGACGCCGAGCCGCTCGCGCAGCCGCTCCAGGCCGGACGCCTTCGTGACGCCCTTCGGGGCCACGTCCATCCAGGCCGTCCAGCCGACGGCATAGGTGACGTCGCCCAGCCCGATCCGGGCGGCCATCGCGCTGAACTCCTCGGGCGTCCGCTCGGGGCTGCGGATGACGACGCGCGTCACCTCGCGCGCCCACAGCTGCTCGAAGTCGACGACCTGGTGGACACCGTCCAGCTCGCCCTCGGGGAACAGGGCGTTCATGCGGAAGCCGACGCCGATGTCCTCGACGGCGTACCGGGCGTCGGGAAGCTCCTCCCGCAGCAGGCGCAGCGCCGGGCCCGGGTCGAACGTCCGCACCTCGTCGAGCTCCCAGCCGTGCGGGAGGCCCGCGTCGAGGCGCACGGTCACCGCGCCGTTGGAGCACACCATCCAGCCGGTCGTGATGCCGAGCAGCTCCGCCACCGGCGTCATCGCGATGAGCGACCGGCCCGACGACAGCACCACGTGGTGCCCCGCCGCCTGGACCGCCGCGACGGCGTCGCGCACCGCGGGCGACAGGCCGCCGTCGTACCCGAGCAGGGTGCCGTCGATGTCGAGGGCGACGAGCCGCCGGGTGGCCTGCTGAGCCGGCTGCCCGCTCACGCGACCGGCTCGAGCACCTCGAGGCCGCCCAGGTAGGGCCGCAGGCCCTCGGGCACGCGGACCGAGCCGTCGGCCTGCTGGTGGTTCTCGAGGATGGCGACGATCCAGCGGGTGGTGCCCAGCGTGCCGTTCAGCGTGGCGACCGGTCGCGTGGTGCCGTCGACGGTCCGCTCGCGCACGCCCAGGCGGCGGGCCTGGAACGTGGTGCAGTTCGACGTCGAGGTGAGCTCGAGGAAACGCTCCTGGGTGGGCAGCCACGCCTCGCAGTCGAACTTGCGCGCGGCGGAGGTGCCGAGGTCCCCCGCGGCGGTGTCGATGACGCGGTAGGGCAGCTCGACCTTGGCGAGCATCGCCTCCTCCCAGGCCAGCAGGCGCTGGTGCTCGGCGGCCGCGTCCTCCGGGTCGCAGTAGCTGAACATCTCGACCTTGTGGAACTGGTGCACGCGGATGATGCCGCGGGTGTCGCGGCCCGCGGCGCCGGCCTCCCGGCGGTAGCAGGCGCTCCAGCCCGCGTACCGCTTCGGGCCCGCCGAGAGGTCGATGATCTCGTCCGCGTGGTAGCCCGCGAGCGCCACCTCGCTGGTGCCGACCAGGTACAGGTCGTCCTTCTCCAGGTGGTACACCTCGTCCGCGTGGCTGCCGAGGAAGCCGGTGCCGCGCATGGTGTCCGGCTTGACCAGCGTCGGGGTGATCATCGGCGTGAAGCCCGCACCCACCGCCTGGTCGACCGCCGCGTTGAGCAGGGCCAGCTCGAGGCGCGCCCCGATGCCGGTGAGGAAGTAGAACCGCGAGCCCGACACCTTGGCGCCGCGCGCGGTGTCGATCGCCGCGAGGCCCTCGCCCAGCTCCAGGTGGTCGCGCGGGGCGAAGCCCTCGGCCGCGAAGTCGCGCGGCGTGCCGACCTCCTTGACGACGACGTAGTCGTCCTCGCCCCCGGGCGGGGCGCCCTCGACGACGTTCGCGATGCCGTAGAGGAGCTCGTCGAGCTGCTTCTCGGCGCCCGACGCCTCCGCCTGGCGCGCCTTGACCTGCTCCGCGAGGTGCTTGGTGCGGGTCAGCAGCTCGGCCTTCTCCTCGCCCTGCGCCTGGGCGACCTTCTTGCCGAGCGCCTTCTGCTCGGCGCGCAGCGACTCGAACTCCGTGAGGGAGGAGCGACGGCGCGCGTCGGCGTCGAGCGCCGCGTCCACGAGGGCGGGGTCGTCGCCGCGGGCCAGCTGGCTCGCACGGACGACGTCGGGGTTGTCGCGCAGCAGTCGGAGGTCGATCACGCCCGCAAGCCTAACGGCCGGGCCGCGCACGGCCCCACGGATATCCGCGGTGGTCCGCGGTGCCGGACTACCTCCGCGGGTCCGGCGCTACCTCGGCGGGTCCGGTGCTACCTCGGCGGGTTCGGTGCCACCTCGGCGTGAGATGGGCGACTTCGCCGGGTCCGGCAGCCCGATCCGTCGTAGGTTGCCGTCATGCCGGACGAGTACGCGGAGATCGTCGCGCTGGTCGTCGCGCTGGCCCTCGTGCTGAGCGCGCTCGCCGCGACGTTGGTGCTGTGGCGCAGGGCCCGCACCCGAGAGCACGTCCTCGCGGCGCGGGACGCCGGGCGCGCGCAGGAGGGCGAGGCCCGCGGGATGCGGCTCGCCGTCGTCATCAACCCCTCCAAGGAGGGCGCGGCGGACGTGCGCGCCGTCGTGGAGCGGGTGTGCGGCGACGCCGCCCTGCCCGACCCCCTGTTCTACGAGACCACGGTGGACGACCCCGGCACCGGCCAGGCCCGGCGGGCGCTGTCCGACGGGGCGGACGTCGTGGTCGCCGCGGGCGGGGACGGCACCGTGCGGGCCGTGGCGGAGGTCCTGGCCGGCACCGGCCGACCGATGGGCCTCATCCCGGTCGGCACCGGAAACCTGCTCGCCCGCAACCTCGACCTGCCGCTCACGTCGGTGACCGATGCGGTCGCCATCGTCCTGGGCGGCACCGACCGCGCCATCGACGTCGGCCGCGCCCGGGTCAGCGAGTTCGCCCCCGACGCCGAGCCCCTCGTCGACGGCGACCCCCACCAGGCGCACCTCTTCCTCGTCATCGCGGGTCTGGGCTTCGACGCCGCGATGGTGGCCGACGCGGACGACCAGCTCAAGGCCAAGGTCGGCTGGGTGGCCTACTTCCTCGCCGGGGCGCGGCACCTGCACGGCCGACGGATGCGCGCGACCATCCGCCTCGACGACGGCGAGCCCGTCGAGGCGCGGCTGCGCAGCATCATGGTCGGCAACTGCGGCCGGCTGCCGGGCGGCATCACGCTGCTGCCCGACGCGGTCATCGACGACGGCGAGCTGGATGTCGCCGCCATCGACACCCGCGGCGGCCTGGCCGGGTGGGCGCAGCTGTTCGGCGAGGTCGTGGCGCAGGGCCTCGGCGTGCGCAACGACCTGCCCGGCAAGATCGGCCGGATCGACCACACCCGTGCCCGCCGCGCGGTGATCCGGGTGGACGACGGCGAGCAGGCGCAGGTGGACGGCGACCCCCTGGGCAACGCGGTCGAGCTGGAGACCTGGGTCGAGCCCGGCGCGCTCGTGGTCCGGACGGGATGATCGCGTGAACGTCCGGCGTCCCGCGGCGACCACGCGGCCCCCGCGACCGGGCGGTGCATAGGCTGGCCCGCGTGATCCGCCCCGCCCGCGCGCTCGTCGCGTCGACGTTCGCCCTGCTCGCCGCCCTCCTGCTCGGAGCGCCGGCGGCGTCCGCGGCCCCGGCGCCGGCGGACGCCGAGCCGCCGGAGACCCCCCTGGTGCTCGCCGGCGTGTCGGGCCTGCAGTGGTCGGACGTCGACGCGGTGCGCACCCCGCACCTGTGGCGCCTCATCGGGGGCGGTTCGGTCGCGTCGATCGCGGTGCGCACCCTCACCCCCACCTGCCCGGTCGAGGGGTGGCTGACCCTGTCCGCGGGCAGCAAGGCCGTCGCGCAGCCCACCCTCGTCGAGGGTGCGGACGCCGACGAGGAGGAGTCGGGGCGGGCCCCCGACGACGGCGCCCCCGCGCTCGGCTGCACCACCGTGCCCGTGCCCCGCACGACGGCGGGCGGCACCGCGAGCGGCACCGCGGACGGCACGGAGCGCACGCACGTGCCGGGGTGGACGGAGCTCGCCGCGAGCGACCCCCTGACGCCGAACGCCGCCGAACCGGGCGCGCTCGGCGAGGTCACCGACGTCGCGCGGGCCTGCGCGACCGCCGTCGGCCCGGGCGCCGCCGTCGCGCTCGCCGACGCCTCCGGCGACGTGGCGCGCTACCTCCCCGACGCGGGGCGGCTCACGGCCGCGCAGGTGGCCGAGTGCCCGGCCACCGTCGTCGACCTGGGCGTGCTGCCCGACGCCGCGAACGAGCGCACGGCCGCCGTCGAGGAGCTCGACGCCCAGGTGGGCCGGCTCGCCGGCCTGCTGCCCGCCGGGGGGCGTCTCGTGGTGGCGGGGATCTCCGACACGCCGCTCGGCCCTGCCGACCTCCAGGTGGTCGTGGACTGGACGTCGCCCGGCGGCAGCGCGACGTGGCTCACCTCGACGTCGTCCCGCTGGGCGGGGGTGGTGGTGCTGGCGGACCTGTCCGCGACCCTCGCCGACACCGTGACCGGGGGCGCCCTGTCCGGGACCGCGCCCGAGGACGACGCCGCGACGGACGACGAGACCTCGACCGGCGAGGGGACCGACGAGGCCGACGACACGCTCACCCCGGCCCTCGCGCCGTTCACCGGGTCCCCGCTGGAGCGGGGCGACGACCGCCGCATCTCCGTCTCCCGCACGGTGGAGAACCGGCAGTACCTCAGCGTGCTCACGGACACCGTGCCGCGCCTGTCCCCGCTGGTGCTGGGGCTCGTGGGCCTGGCCGACGTCGTGGTGGTGGGCGCCCTGCTGCTCGCCGGCCGCCGCGGCGCCCGCCTCGACGGGCCCGACGCCGCCCGGCCGACCCGGCCGCGGTACGGCCGACGCGTGGGCCTCGCCGTGCTCGTCGTGGCGTCGAGCCTGCCCGTCGCGGCGTCGCTGGCGACCCTGTCACGCTGGTGGGCGGCGCCGTCACCGGTGACGACGCTGGTGCTGGCGCTCACCGTCGCGGCCCTGGTCGCCGCGCTGGTCGCGTGGTTCGCGCGCCGCCTGCTGCCGCCATCGCCGTGGCGCCTCGCGACCAGCCTCGCCGGCGTGACCTGGCTGGTCGTCACGGTGGACGGGCTCACCGGCACGACGCTGCAGCAGGGCTCGCTGCTGGGCCCCGCGCCGTCGCTCGGGGCGCGGTTCTACGGCTTCTCCAACACCGTCTTCGCGGTCTACGCGGTGGTCGGCCTGGTGCTCGCCGCGGGGCTCGCGGCGGCCGTGCGCGCCCGCGGCGGCAGCCCCGCGCGGGCCGGGTGGACGGTGGCCGCCGTGGGCGTGGTGACCGTGCTGGTCGACGGCCTGCCGCCGTTCGGCGCGGACTTCGGCGGCATCCTGGCCCTCGTCCCGGGCTTCGCCGTGCTGGCGCTCGGCGTCGCCGGGGTGCGGATCACGTGGCGGCGCGTGCTCCTCGTCGCCGCGGGGACCGTGCTCCTGGTCGCCGTCGTGTCCGTCGTGGACTGGTTGCTGCCCGGACCGGGCAGCCACCTCGGCGGCTTCGTCGAGTCCGTCGTCGAGGGCAAGGCCCTCGGCGTCGTGGCCGGCAAGGCCGCCGGCGCCTGGGCCACGGTCGCCAACCCCGCCGGCGCGGCCGCGCTGCTCGTGTGCGTCGCCGCCGCGTGGGCCGTGCTCGCCCCGGGACGCGCGCGCCTGGACGGCCTCGCCCGCGCGTACCGGCAGGACCCGGTGCTGTGGCGGCTCGTCGTCGCGCTGGTCGTGACGGCCGCCGTCGGCACCCTGCTCAACGACTCCGGCGTCGCGGTGGCCGCCATCGTGCTCGCCCTCGCGCTGCCGGTGCTGCTCGCCGGGCGGCTCGCCCACGCCGACGACGCGAGCAGGGCAGCCGCGGCACCCCGGGACGACGCCGCGCGCGCCGCCGGGCCGGTGCTCTCCCGCGTGCCGGCCGTGCTCGTCGGGGCGTCGGCGGGGCTGCTCGTCGCGCTGCTCGTCGGCACCACGGCGCTGCCCGGCTCGGGGTCCGCGCGGGCGGGCGACGTCTCCGGCACGGGGACCCCCGTGGTCGACGACGCGCACCCCGTGGTCATCGTCGGGACGCAGGGCGTGCGCTGGGAGGACGTCAGCCCGTCCGCCACGCCGACGTTGTGGGAGCTGCTGCGCGACGGCGCCAGCGGTGCCGGCGTGACGCCCGCCGTCGGCGGCGCCTCGGCGACGTGCCCGGCCGCCGGGTGGCTCGGCCTGTCCTCCGGGCGCAGCCCCGTGACCGGCCAGACCACGGACGGCGCCTGGTCGTGCGCGCCGTGGGACGTCACGCCCGACGACGCGGGCGGCGGCACGGGAGACGACGGCGCCGCGACGGTCGACGGGTGGGACGACCT
Source organism: Isoptericola sp. NPDC056605 (assembly GCF_042792795.1). Classification (NCBI taxonomy): domain Bacteria; kingdom Bacillati; phylum Actinomycetota; class Actinomycetes; order Micrococcales; family Promicromonosporaceae; genus Isoptericola; species Isoptericola sp. NPDC056605. The sequence continues at coordinate 24,473 of NZ_JBHTVT010000001.1, forward strand.
CGCCGCGCTCCAGTCGTCGTCCGAGTTCCGCCCGACCCTCGGCGTGCTCGGCGACGCCCTCGACGACGGCGGCGTCTGCGCGACCGCCGTCGCCCCCGGCGCGGCCCTCGCCCTCGCCGGCCGCGACGGGACGGTGGCCCGCTACCGCGACCTCGACGCGGCGCTCGCCGACCCGGCCGGGACCTTCTCCTGCCCCGTCACCCTGGTCGACGCCGGCAGCGCGCCGTACCACCCGGACCCCGACGTCTACACGGGCCTCGTCCCGCTGACCGACGACGCCACGGCTGACGGCCCCGCCCGCGACACCGCCCTGCGCGCCGTCGACGCGACCGTCGGCCGGGTGCTGGCGACGGTGCCCGCGGACGCGACCGTGCTGGTGATGGACGTCGGCAACCCGGCCCCCGGTCGCCCGTCCCTCGGCATCGGCGTGGCCGACGCGGACGCGGACGACGCGCCCGCCTACCTCACGTCGGGCGCCACGCACTGGCTGGGCGTCGTGCGGCTGCTCGACGTGCCGACCACGCTCGTCACGGCGTTCGGCCTGCCCGTGCCCGCCGACCTCAGCGGCTCGCCGATCGAGCTCGCCGCCGAGCGCCCCGGTGGCACCGGGGCCGCCGTGCGCGAGCTCGCCGGCCTCACCGAGCGCGACCACATGCTGCGGGTCACGACCGGCACGGTCACGACCACCCCGGCCTACGTGGGGCTCGCGGCGTTCGCCCTGGTCGTCCTGCTGCTGCCGCGCCTGCGCCGCACGTGGCCGCGGGCCGCGGGGAGGTCGGCGCGCGTGCTCGACGCCGTCCTGCTGGTGTGCGCCGCGGTGCCCGCCGCCGCGTTCCTCATGACCGCGTGGGGCTGGTGGCGCCTCGCCGAGCCCGCCACGTCCCTCTGGGTGACGCTCGGTCTGAGCACCGTCGTCGTGGCGCTCGTCGGCGCCCTCGCGCCCCGCCGGCCCGCGTGGGCGGGCGCGACGGTGATCGCCACGCTCACCTTCCTCGTCCTCACGATCGACGCGGTGCTCGGCACGCCCCTGCACCGCGGCAGCCCGCTGGGCTCCGCCCCGACCCTGGGCGGCCGCTACTACGGCTTCGGCAACCCCACGTACTCGATCTACGCGACGGCCGCCGTGGTCGCGGCCGCCGGGCTCGCCACGGCCGTGCGCCGCCGCTGGGGCAGGATCCCCGCCGGGGTGGTCGCCTCGGCGGTCGGCCTCGTGACCCTGGTCGTGAGCGTCTGGCCCACCCTCGGCGCCGACGTCGGCGGCGGACTCGTGCTGGTGCCCGTGTTCGTCGTCCTCGTGCTCGGCGTCGTCGAGGCCCGCGTCACGTGGAAGCGGCTGATCCTCGCCGGGCTCGCGGGCGTGGCGCTCGTCGCCGCGATCGGCGTCGTCGACTGGCTGCGGCCCCCGGCCGAACGCACGCACCTCGGCGCGTTCGTGCAGTCCGTGGTCGACGGCACCGCCCTCGAGACCATCGCCCGCAAGGCCGGCTACGCCCTGCGTTCGTTGGGCGGCGGCGTGCCCGCGTGGCTGGCGCTCGCCGTCCTCGTCGGCCTCGCCGCGGTGCTGTGGGGCGGGCCCCGCCTGCGGGCACGGTGGCTGCAGCGCACCGAGGACGGTTGGCCGCTGCTGCGGCCCGTGCTCGTCAGCCTGATCATCGCGGGCGTCGGCGGCGCCGTCGTCAACGACTACGGCATCCGCATGGTCTCGATCATGCTCGCCGCCGCCGTGCCGCTCGTCGGGTCGATCGTGCTGCGGTCGTGGATGACCGGCGACCCCGACGAGCCGCGTCAGCCGGCGTCGCCCGAGCGGGTGCCGGCGTCGTCCGAGGGACCCGCGCCGGCGGAGGTGTCGGCGTCGTCAGGGGCCTCTGCCGTGTCCGACGAGGGGGAGCGACCCGGCACGTAGACGGACGTCTCGGGCTCCGGGTGCTGCCGGCCCCGGACGACGAACAGCGCCACGCCCAGCGCGACGGCGACGAACGACGTCCAGATGTTCGCCGGGACGCCGAGCCACTCGTTGCTCGTGGGGTCGATGCGGAGCGCCTCGAGCCAGCTGCGACCGAGCCCGTACCAGACCAGGTACAGGGCGAACAGCCGGCCCCAGCGCAGCCCGTACCCGGGCTCGCCGACGGCGTCCGCCCGGACCTCGGCGCGCCGCCGCACCGCCCGCTCGACGAGGAGCAGGACGGCGACGCCCAGCAGGTTCCAGAGCATCTCGTAGAGGAACAGCGGGTGGAACAGGGTGTCGTCCGGGAACCCGGCCACCGGGTGGTCGATCTCGAGGCCCCAGGGCAGCGTCGTGGGCGCCCCGAACAGCTCCTGGTTCATGTAGTTGCCGAGCCGGCCGACCGCCTGGGCCGCGAGCATGCCGGGCGCGAGCGCGTCCGCGAACGACCAGAAGCGCAGGCCCGCCCGCCGGCACCCGATCCACACGCCGAGCGCACCGCCGAGGAGGGCGCCGTAGATGGCGATCCCGCCGTCCCAGATGCGCACCCACTCCCAGTAGCCCCACGGCCCGGTGCCGTCCGAGTAGTCGCCCAGATGGGTGAGCACGTGGTAGATCCGCGCGACGACGATGCCCAGCGGCACCGCCCACATCACGATGTCGAGGGTCACCTCCGGGCTCGCGCCGCGCGCGACCAGGCGCCGGTGCGTGATCCACGTGGCCAGCGCGATGCCGGCGAGCAGGCACAGCGCGTAGACGTGGACCGAGAACGGCCCGAGCTCGAGCACCGCCCACGCGGGGTCGGGGCTGGGGATCGAGGTGGGGAGTCCTCCGACAGCGGGCATCGCGGTCATCGAGGGCATGGGGGGCATGGCCCGAACCTACCGTGCGGGTGTCGTCCTCCGGGCCACCGCCGAGGTCAGTGGCCGGCGCCGAGCCGGCCCGCGAGGCGCTCGAGCCGCCGCGCGCTGTCGGCGTTCAGGCCGCGGAACTCCACCGTCGTGCCGTGCTCGGCGTACTTGTGCTGGACGGCGTCCAGCGCGGCGACGGTGGAGGCGTCCCACACGTGCGCTTCGGTCAGGTCGATCACGACGCGTCCCGGGTCGCGGGCGTAGTCGAACTGGTAGACGAGGTCGTTCGAGGAGGCGAAGAACAGCTCGCCGACGACGGCGTAGACGCGCTCGCCGGGGTCTCCGGCGGCCTCGCCGGCGGCCTCGTCGGCGTCGAGGCGCGTGACCGTGGTCAGGTGCGCGACGCGGCGCACGAACAGGACGGCCGCGACGACGACCCCGACGACGACGCCGTACGCCAGGTTGTGGGTGGCGACGGTGACGGCGACGGTGGCCAGCATGACCGCCGTCTCCGAGAGGGGCATGCGCCGCAGCGTCGAGGGCCGGACCGAGTGCCAGTCGAACGTGCCGACCGAGACCATGATCATCACGGCGACCAGCGCCGCCATCGGGATGATCGCGACGACGTCCCCCAGCCCGACCACGAGGACCAGGAGGAAGGCGCCGGCGAGGAACGTCGACAGGCGGGTGCGGGCGCCCGAGACCTTCACGTTGATCATGGTCTGGCCGATCATGGCGCAGCCGCCCATGCCGCCGAAGAGGCCGGTGACGACGTTCGCGACGCCCTGCCCCCACGACTCGCGGGTCTTGTTCGAGCGGGAGTCCGTGATGTCGTCGACGAGCTTGGCGGTCAACATCGACTCGATGAGCCCGACCAGCGCCATGGCGAGCGCGTAGGGGGCGATGATCCGCAGCGTGTCGAGGGTGGGCGGGACGTCGGGCAGGAACAGGGTGGGCAACGAGTCGGGCAGCGCGCCCTCGTCGCCCACGGTGGGGACGGCGAGGGAGGCGCCCACGGTGACGAGCGTGAGGAGCACGATCGCCACGAGCGGGGCGGGAACGACGCGGGTGAGGCGCGGGAACAGCACGATGAGCGCGATGCCCGCCGCGACGAGCGGGTAGACGGCCCACGGGACGCCGACCAGGTGCGGCACCTGCGAGGTGAGGATGAGGATCGCCAGCGCGTTGACGAAGCCGACCATCACGGAGCGCGGGATGAACCGCATGAGCCTCGCGACGCCCAGCAGGCCGAGCACCACCTGGAGGATCCCGCCCAGGATGACGGTCGCGACGAGGTGGTCGAGGCCGTGGTCGCGCACGACGGGCGCGACCACCAGCGCGACCGCTCCCGTGGCGGCCGAGATCATCGCCGGGCGGCCGCCGACGAACGAGATCGTCACCGCCATCGTGAACGCGGCGAACAGTCCGATCCGCGGGTCGACGCCGGCGATGATCGAGAACGCGATCGCCTCGGGGATCAGCGCGACGGCCACCACCAGGCCGGCCAGGACCTCCGTGCGCAGGCGGCGGGCCGAGGAGAACGCCGCGCGGAAGGAGCCCTCGGAGCCCGCCTCCGGCGGCCCGGCGACCGAGCGCGCCGAGCGTTCCGTCAGGGCGGCGGGGTGGTCGCGGGGCACGCGGTCTCCGTTCGATCGGGTGGGGACGCGCGTCGTCGCGACGTGGGGCGGGGGCGCCACGACGTGCGGGCTCGACGGCCGGGCGCGCGCAGACTCTACCCGGCCGCCCCTCGCGCGAACGGCTCGGCGCCCGCCGGTGGGACGGCGGGAGCGGCGGACGGCGGGGCACGCCGCCCGCCGGGCTGCGACGATGGTCGTCGCCCGTCCCCAGCCGACAGCCCGTGAAAGGCGACCGCCCCGCCGTGTACTCGCTCCTCCTGGCGATCATCTACGTCGCCTTCGTCAGCCTCGGGCTCCCGGACTCCCTCGTCGGGGCCGGCTGGCCCGTCATGCACCAGGACCTCGGCGTCCCCGTCGCGTTCGCGGGCATCATCACCATGATCATCGCCGGCGGGACGATCCTCTCCAGCCTGGCGTCCGAGCGGACGACGCGGCGGTTCGGCGCCGGCGTCGTCACCGCCGTCAGCGTCGGGCTGACCGCCGCCGCGCTCGTGGGCTTCTCCGTCTCGGGCTCGTTCTGGCTGCTGTGCCTGTGGGCCGTCCCGTACGGGCTCGGAGCGGGCGCGGTGGACGCCGCGCTCAACAACTTCGTGGCCCTGCACTACGCCGCGAGGCACATGAACTGGCTGCACAGCTTCTGGGGCCTCGGCGCCTCGATCAGCCCGTTCATCATGAGCTACGCCCTCACCTCGGGCCTGGGCTGGTCCAGCGCCTACCGCATCGTGGGTGTCACGCAGGCCGTGCTGACGGCCGTGCTGATCCTCAGCATCCCGCTGTGGAAGAAGGCCCGGCCCGCCCCCCAGGCCGACCACGCCGCCGACGCCGGGCCGTCGGGGAGCGGCGGCTCTCACGTCCCGCTCGCGCAGGCGCTACGGATCCCCGGGGTCGCCCTGGTCCTGGCCGCGTTCTTCGCCTACTGCGCGCTCGAGAGCACCGCGATCCTGTGGGCCTCGACGTACCTGGTCACCGACCGCGGCGTCGAGGACGCCACCGCGGCCGCGTTCGCCTCCCTCTTCCTCCTCGGCATCACCGCAGGGCGGTTCCTCGCCGGCTTCTTCGCCGACCGCGTCGGCGACAAGCAGCTGATCCGCGGCGGCTTCGCGGCGGTCGGCCTCGGGGTCCTGCTGATCGCCCTGCCCGTCGGCACGCCGGTCCCCGCCCTGGCCGGGCTCGTGGTGGCGGGGCTCGGGTGCGCGCCGATCTACCCCGCGATCATCCACTCCACGCCGGCCAACTTCGGCGCCCGCAGCTCCCAGGCGATCATCGGGATCCAGATGGCCGCGGCCTACACCGGCTCGACCCTCGCGCCGCCCGTCTTCGGCGTGCTCTCGACCTGGGCGGGAGCCTGGGTGTTCCCCCTGTTCCTCGCCGTGCTCGTGGCCCTCGGCCTGCTCATGTCCGAACGGCTCAACCGGCTCGTCGCCCGCCGGGACGCCGGCCCGGATCAGGGCGTGACGGCGGGAGCCGGCGCGCTCGGCGCCGCCGAGCGCAAGGGGTAGAGCCAGAAGCAGACGAAGGCGAGGGCCGCGAGGACCACGGGCACGCCGCCGATGAGCAGGCGGATGCCGGTGGCCACCTCGGGCACCTGCACGGCCACGCCCTCGACGTACCCGCTCGCGGCCAGCACGCCGGCCACGACGACCGCCTGCACCACGACGGACCCGCGCACCACGAAGCCGTTGGCACCGAAGTACATGCCCTCGCGGCGCAGCCCGGTGCGGCGCTCGTCGTCGTCGATCACCTGGCCGAGGGCCACCTCCAGCACCTGCATCAGGCCGGCGACGCCGAGACCCACGGCGAGCCCCGCCGCCGCCGCGCCGAGCACGGTCGTGGGCAGCAGGTACAGGCAGGTCGCGAGCCCGTAGACGGCGACGACGGCGAGCATCGTGGTGCGCGGCCCGAGCCGCCGCACCACCCACGACCAGCCCCAGATCGCGGGGATGGCGGCCACGAAGATCGGCGCCAGCAGCAGCGTCGCGTCGGCGTCCGTGCCGCCCACGGTGTACTTCACGTAGAACGGGATCCCGGCCAGCAGCACCGCCGTGGTGCTCTGCAGCAGCAGCGACCCGAGCACGTACGTGACGAACGCGCGGTTGGCGAACGTGTACCGCAGCTGGTCGCGCAGCCCGACGGCGGACTCCCGGGCCCGGACCGCGTCGTCGGCGTCGCGCTCCACCATCCCCAGCAGCGACCAGGCGAAGAACCCGGCGCACACCACGGCGAGCGCCACGCCCATCCCGGCCCAGCCGATCGCGTCGTACAGCAGCGGCGCGCCCGCCGTGCCGAGGATCATCCCGACCAGCGCGAAGAGCTGCCGGGGGCTGTTGCCCCGCGCCCGCTCCGCCGTCGTGCGGAAGATCTCCGGGAACAGCGCGGACACGTTGAGCACGACCGCCACGTACGCGACGTCGAACACCGCGACGACGAGCAGGAACCACACGACCAGCCCCGCCGGCGGCAGGGACGGCGGGGCCCACACCAGCGCGAACGACACGACGAGCGGCACGATGCCCAGCACGATCCACGGCACCCGCCGGCCCCAGCGCGTGCGGCGACGGTCGGAGGCCGCGCCCACCACCGGGTTGAGGACGGCGTTGAGGACGCCGTGCGCCACCATCGCGCCCGCGACCCAGCCGGCGGGCACGCCCAGGTGGTCGACGTAGAAGAAGACGACGAACGCGGAGAACGTCTGCAGCATGAGGTTCGCCGGGAAGGCCGACGCCCCGTAGGCCACGGCCTGCGCCCGGGTCGGCGCCCCCTCGAGGCGCCGGTCGCGCAGCCGGGCGAGCCCGCCCGTCCTGGCCTCGGTGCCGCTCACCGCTCGCCCCGCTGCACGGCACGCAGGTCGCGCCAGCCGATGCGGACCACGCCCTCCGCGGCGATCACGGCGGCCACGTCCGGGTCGCGCAGCAGCCGCTCCTCGTAGCCGCGCTTGGGTGCCGCGTAGTCGACGGCGTCGCGCAGCTCGTCGTCGTGCAGCATCGGGTGCAGGAAGATCTCCGTGACGCCCGGGTGCACGCCGCGCAGCAGGTCGAGGAAGCCCGCCTTCACGGCCTCGTACCCCTCCGCGTCGGAGGTGCCCTCCCCCGCCAGCTCGAACGGGTGCGTCCACAGCCGGTCGAGGATGACGACGCCCGCCGCGTCGGCAGCCGCGGTCGCGGTGTCGAGGATCGCCTGCGACCCCGGCGCGTCGGGGTCGGCGCCCATCGCCCCGAGGCCGTCCAGCGAGCGCGGCAGCCGGAACGGCAGGCCGCGCGTCGCCGCGAGCCCGAGGACCTGCGGCAGGAACGAGCGCCCGGTGGCCAGCCCGTAGACCGAGCCCATGTGGTTGTCCAGGTGGCTGACGTCGACCCCCGCGTCGAGGGCCGCGTCGAGCTGCGCCGCGAGCTCCGCCGCGACGTCCTCGTCGCGCGCCTGCCGCTCGACGACGTCGACCGCCGACGGGAAGTAGCCCGCGGCGTCCACCAGCGACGTGCCCGTGCCGGTGAGCGGGCGCCACCGGTAGCGGGTCCACTCGCTGGTGAGGACCAGGTGCACGCCCACGTCCAGCCCGGGGTCGGCCGCGGCCGCCGCGAGGGCGTCCGGCGCCCACGGGCACGGCACCATCACCGTCGCCGAGTCCAGGAACCCGTCGCCGAGCAGCGGCAGGATCGCGCGGTTGGCGGCGCGGCACATGCCCAGGTCGTCCGCGTTGAGGATGATCGCGCGGGCATCGGGGGCGAGCCCGAGCCGGGCGACGAGGTCGGACGGCGGCGCGTCGGCCGCGCTCACCGGGCGACCCCGTCGACGGCCGACGCCGCGGCCTCGGCCACGCGGGTGCGCAGCGCCTCGCCGGCTGCCCACGCGGCGCCCAGCACTGCGCCGTCCGCCCCGAGCGGCGAGGCGTCGACGTGCACGGGCAGGACGCTGATGCGGTCGCGGAGGTAGGTGGCGACCCGCTCGTGGATCGCGGGGCGCGCGGCCTGGTCGGCCAGGACGAAGGCCTCCGGGTCGAGCACGATCGCCAGCGACGCGACGATGACCGCGACCCGGCGCGCCAGCTCCGCGACGACCTCGTCGGCCACGCCGTCGCCGTGCTCCGCACGGTCGAGCAGCTCACGGACCGTGATGTCCTCCGGCAGGTCGTGGTCCTTCGCCAGCGCCGCGATCGCGGCGTCGCCCAGCACCTGCTCGCCGAGGGCGTGCCCCGGCTGCGGCAGGAAGGCCACCTCGCCCGCGATGCCCGCGGCGCCCCGGTGCACCCGGCCGTCGAGCACGATGCCCGCCCCGAAGCCCTCGCCGAACGAGACCGTCACGAACGACGAGCGCCCGCGCCCGGCGCCCCGGTGCTGCTCCGCCACGGCGGCCAGGTTCACGTCGTTGTCCAGCGTCACGGGGCAGCCCAGGGCGTCCACCAGGGCGTCGTGCAGGGCCGTGCCGCCCTTCTCGTACCCGGGCACGTGCAGCACCGTGGTCCAGTCGGCGCCCACCACGGCGGGGAACGCCACGACCGCGCGGCTCACCTCGACGCGGCGGCCCGGCTCGAGCCGCGCCTCGACGTCCTCCCGGCAGGAGTTCGCCAGCACCGCCGCAGCCCGCGCCCGTGCCACGGGGGTGCGTTGCACGTCCCGCCGCTCCGCCCGCGCCCGGACGGCGCCGGTCGCGTCCACCAGGGCCACCCGCACCCGGTCGCGGGCGACGTCCACCCCCAGCCCGAACGCGGCGTCCGGGTCCACCCGGAACCCGCCCTCGGTGTCGTCGGCGGCAGCCGCGCCGCTCGCCCGGAGCGCTGCGAGCGCGGCCGCGACGGTCGGGCGCGGCAGGCCCGTCGCCTCGGCCGCGGAGGCCTCGTCGGCGGGGCCGTGCGTCACCAGCGCGTCGAGCACCTCCAGGACGTCGGACCCGCGCAGCGGGCCGGGAGTTCCGGTGTCAGGGGTGGTGGGCATCTGGCCTCCGTCGGGGCGGGACGGGACGCATTCGTCCCGGCGCTGCGAGCCTAGCCACGCCCCGGCGACATTGTCGACGCGAGGTGTCGGCGCTGCTCAGGCACCAGATCGGCACCCGAGAGCCCTGGTCAGGACTGCGCGCTCTCGTGCGAGCGCCCGATGCCGCGCACCGCGTCCACCGCCCCGCGCACGCGGCGCGCGTTGACCGCGAGCACCACGTCCCGGTACTGCCCGGCCCGGTGCAGCTGGCCCTTGAGGTCGTTCGACGACGCGCGGTGCTTGAGGTCGCACGGCACCTCGACGGCCACGTACCCCTGCCGCAGGAGGTCGATCGTCATGCCCGTCTCGACGCCCCACCCGTGCGCCAGCGGCGTCGCCGCCTCGAACGCCTCGCGGGTGAGGCAGCGCATGCCGGACAGCGGCTGGCTGGGGCTCCACCCGGTGAGGTGCTGGATGGCGCGCCGCGCCGTGCCGACGACGATGCCGCGGCCGCCCGCCCCGGTCTGCTTCGGCAGCAGCGCGATCGCGAGGTCGGCCACGCCCTCGCGCACCGGGGCGACGAGGGGCGCCGTGTTGACGGCGGTGTCGCCGAGGTCCCCGTCCACGAACAGCAGGAGCCGCGGGGCGCGGCCGTCGGCGTCGCGCATCGCGACCACCGCCGCGCCGGTCTCCATCGCGGCCGCCTTGCCACGGTTGTGCGAGTGCCGGACGACGACGGCGCCCGCGTCGCGCGCGACGTGCTGCGTGTCGTCGGTCGAGCCGTCGTCGACCACGAGCACGAGGTCGACGTGCGGGATCGCGCGGGCCGAGCGCACCGTCGCCGCGATGCGCGCCGCCTCGTCCTTCGCGGGGATGATCACCGCGACGCGCTGCGGGTTGCGCCGCCCCTGCGCGGCCGGCGGCCGCGGGGTCTTGGCGACCGGCAGCGCGCCCACGCGCGTCGTCGCGACGCTGCCGTCTCCGCCGGCGACGGAGTTCCGCTCGCCGGCCTCGTCCTGGCTGGTGGACACCTCAGCGCCCGTGCGGGTCGCCCCGTGGTCCGTGTTCACGACTCCCTGCCTGTTGGGTTCTCGCCCGTGTCGGCCGGCGGTCCGCCGGCGTGCTGTGCGGTGCCCCCTTGGGGGAATCACCGGGGATCAGAAGAGCAATCTTTTCCTGAGAAACTGTACTCCCCCGGAACGCCCGACCTAGGGTCAAGAAAGGGTGTCGACCGGGACGGTCCGTGAAGATCGTGCGGAGCCCGCGACGATGCGGGGTACCGCCGGCGACCGAGGCCGCCGGGCGGCGCCGCGTCAGCGCAACGTCACCTGTCGGGAGACGATACCGGCCCGGGCCCGTCGCTCGTTCGCGTCCAGCGGCTCGGTGACCGCGAGCGCCTCCTCGAGCCTGCCCGCGAGCTCCGCCACCGGCTCCTCCAGCTCCGCCGCCTCGGTGCCGCGCGGCAGCTCCCAGACCGGCACCACGAGCCCGCAGGCGCGGAACATCCCGAGGAACTTGCCGCCCACGAGACCCGACTCGCGGCGCGCGTGCAGCCGCGCGATCGCGTCGACGACGGCGTCCTCGTCCTCCGTGCGCGCCCAGCGCAGGAACTCGCGCGACATCCGGCACCAGTACGCCGCGGGGACCGAGGCCAGCTTCACGGTGGGGATGGACGACTCCGCCGCCTCGTCGAGGGACTCGCGGATCTCGTCCGTCATCTGCGTGCCGGCGTCGATCCAGTAGTCGTAGCCGTCGTGCACGGTCACCTCGAACGGGACGTCGAGGTCGAGCACGTCCTGGAGGCGCGGGTCGTCGTCCGCCGGGGCCGACAGGTCCTCGGGCAGCACGCCCGAGCCGGGCTCGGCGGCGAGCGCCGCGAGGAGCGCGGCGGCCAGGTCGCGGCTGAGGTCGTCGGACGCGCCCAGGCCCTGCAGCGCGAGCAGCACCGTGCCGTCCTCGCGGTGCAGCGCGCACCAGCCGCCGGGCAGGACGGTCGTGACGGTGACGTCGCTCCCGCCGTGGTCGGCGGTCGTGCGCGCCGTGGCCGTGGCGGACGGCACGACCTCGCGCAGCGCGACCCAGTCGGCCTCCCCGGGAAGACCCTCGAACGGACGCAGGACAGGGGCGGTCGCAGAGCTCTTGGCCATGCCCGCGATCCTATCGGCCCGGCCACCCCCTCCGCCCTCGCCGGGCGTGGGTACGGTGACGGGATGGAGCCGTGGCGCCGCCTCGTGGCGGACTACCGGGCAGGCCTCGGCGACGGCGCCCCGCCCGGCGACGACGTCCCGCCGCTCGTCGGCGCGCGGGACGACTGGCTCGCCGCCACGCTGCCCGCCCTGGACCTGGCGCTGGGGTCGGTCGCGGCCCTCGCCTCGGCCGCCCGACGCGCGGGCGCGACGGGCCCGCTGGTGGAGCGGGGGCCGGCGCCGGCCCGGGTCGCGGCGTCGTTCGGTTCCGACCGCCTGCTGCGGCTCGACGGGCGACCCGTCCCGGGGTTCGCGCCGCTGTCCGGCTTCTTCCGCACCCGCGACGGCTGGGTGCGCACGCACGCCAACTACCCGCACCACCGGGCCCGGCTGCTGCACCTGCTCGGCATGCCCGACGGCACAGGCCGCGACGCCCTCGCGGCCCGGCTCGAGGACGCCTCCGCCGCGGCGCTGGAGGACGATGCCGCCGCCGCGGGCGCGATCGTCGTCCGCGTGCGTGCCGAGCCGGAGTGGCGCGCGTCCGCGCCCGGCCGGGCCGCGGGGCGAGGGCCCCTGGTGCGGACGGAGGCGCGCGACGACGGCGTCGCACGACCCGCCGTCCTCCCGGGCGGGGCCGCGCCGCTCGCGGGGGTGCGCGTGCTCGACCTCACCCGGGTCATCGCCGGCCCCGTCGCCACCCGGGCGCTGGCCGCGCTCGGTGCCGACGTGCTGCGCGTCGACCCGCCCGTGCCCGCCGAGATCCGCCACCAGCACCTCGACGTCGGGCAGGGCAAGCGCACCACCCTGCTCAACCTGCACGACCCCGGCGACCGCGAGCGCGCGCAGGCGCTGCTCGACGACGCCGACGTGCTCGTCACCGGCTACCGTCCCGGCGCGCTCGACCGGTTCGGGCTCGTGCCACCGCCCGGGGCCGTCGTCGCGCACGTGTCCGCCTGGGGCGACGCCGGGCCGTGGGCGCACCGGCGCGGCTTCGACTCGATCGTGCAGGCGGCGTCGGGCGTCGCGCTGTTCGAGTCCGCGGACGGCGTCGCTCCCGGCGCGCTGCCCGCGCAGGCGCTGGACCACGCGACGGGCTACCTGCTCGCCGCCGGCATCGTGGACGCGCTCGCCACCCGCGGCACCGACGGGCGCGGCCGCGACGTCGCGGCGGCGCTCGCACGCACCGCCGCGTGGCTGCTCGACGCCGACCCCCGGGCCCCCGGGTCCCCGCCGGCCGCCGAGCCCGGCCCGGAGTCGGTCGTGAGCCACGGCCGCCGCCCGCGCGTCACGACCGCCCGCCCCGCGCTGCCCGGCCACGACGACCACCCGGCGCCGGCGCGCCCGTGGGGCGCCGACCACGCCGCGTGGTCGACAGGACCCGCGCGCGGATGACCCTCGCCCGCGGCACGTGCGAGACGGCCGCGCCTCTGGTCTGATCGGACCAGCACCGGCCGACCGACACCGCAGGGCCGGGCACCCGCGAGAGGGGACGTCGATGGGCATCGTCACGCGGGGCTTCGGGGGCCGGCGCCCCGAGCCCGAGCACCAGGTCGCGCCGGGGCAGTTCGTCACGGACGACTTCCCCGTGCTGTCGGCGGGGCCGACCCCGAACGTGGACGAGTCCCGCTGGGAGCTCACCGTCCGCACCGAGACGGGCGAGGGCGTCTCGTGGACGTGGGAGCAGCTGATGGCGCTGCCGGCCGAGGACGTCGTGACCGACATCCACTGCGTCACGCACTGGACCAAGCTCGGCACCACCTGGCGCGGCGTCTCCCTGGACACCCTGCTGGCCGACGTCGAGACCAGCGCGGAGTTCGTCATGGCGCGCTCGTACGGCGGGTACACGACGAACGTGCCGCTCCAGGACCTGCTCGACGGGCAGGCATGGGTGGCGTTCGAGTTCGAGGGCGAGCCGCTGGAGCCGGTGCACGGCGGGCCGGCCCGGCTCCTGGTGCCGCACCTGTACTTCTGGAAGAGCGCCAAGTGGCTACGCGGCCTCGACCTCATGGACGACGACGACCTGGGCTTCTGGGAGCAGAACGGCTACCACGCCTACGGCGACCCCTGGCTCGAGCAGCGGTACGCGTGAGCTGGCACGTCGCGACGGTCGTCGGCGCACGACCGCTGACGCGCACGGCCCGCGCCCTGACCCTGTCGGTGCCGGGGTTCGTCGGCGCGCTGCCCGGCCAGCACGTCGACCTGCGGCTCACCGCCCCCGACGGCTACCAGGCCACCCGCGCCTACTCCCTCGCCGAGACGGGGCACGACGAGCGGGTCGACCTCGTGGTGGACGAGGTGCCCGACGGCGAGGTGTCGCCCTACCTCGTCCGCGACGCCCGGCCGGGAGACCAGCTCGAGGTGCGCGGCCCGCTCGGCGGGTACTTCGTGTGGCACGACGCCGACACCGCCCCGGTGCTGCTCGTGGCCGGCGGGTCCGGCGTCGTGCCGTTCCTCGCGATGCTGCGCGCCCGGCGCAGCACCGGGCGCCGGGCGCCGTTCCGCCTCGTGTGCTCGGTGCGCACGCCCGCCGACGCGATCGAGCGCGGGGAGGTCGACACCCCCGACCGGGGGTTCGACGTGCGCTGGGTCTTCACCCGCGAGGCCCCGCCGGGCTGGCCGGCGCCGCCGCGCCGGATCACGACCGACGACCTCGTCGCCCCGGGCTTCGGGCCCGCCGACGGCACCTCCGTGTTCGTCTGCGGCCCCACCGGCTTCGTGGAGGCGGCGGCCGGGCTGCTCACCGGCCTCGGGCACCCGCCCGACCGCGTCCGCACCGAGCGTTTCGGAGGTGCCTGATGTCGTCCCCCGAGCCGACCCTCCCCGGCGGGCCCGCCCTCGACGGGTCGGCCCTGGCCGGCGCGCTGAGCGAGGTCTACGCCTTCGAGACCACGCGCGCCGTCGTGCGCTGCGCGAGCTGCGGGCACACCGACGTCCTCGCCCGCACCACCGTGCACCTGTCCGCGATGGGCGGCGTCGTGCGCTGCGCGACCTGCGCCGCCGTCCTGCTCGTCGTCGTCGAACGCCCCGACGGGGTCCGCGTGTCGGCGTCCGGCGCGGCGTGGGTGCAGGGCCCCTCCCGCTGATCCCGGCCCTGCCGACGGGCGCCAGCAGGTCGGGCGCCTACAGGTGGTCGAGCCACTGCAGCACGGCGCCCTCGCGCAGCGCCCACGGGCAGATCTCGACCTCGTCGACGCCGAGCGCGCGCATGGTCTCCTCTGCCACGACCGCGCCGCCGACGATCTGGTACGTGCGCTCGGGCGTCACGCCCGGCAGCGCGGTGCGTCCCTCGGCGGTGAGGCGAGCCAGGCGCGGCACCCAGTCCGCGAGCTGGACGAGGCGCATCCGCCACCGGTCGTCCGGGCCGACGGCCTCCACCTGCATGCCGGCCAGCCGCGCGAGCGAGCGGAACGTCTTCGACGTCGCGACCACGTGGTCGGGCGCCGGCACGGTGGCGAGCCGGTCGACGACGGGCGCCAGCAGCGCGCGGGCGTGCACACGCAGTGCCTGCACCTGCTCGGGCGGGGGCGGGTCGTCGGGCAGGTACTCGCGCGTGGTCCGTCCGGCGCCGAGCGGCACGGACGCGGCGAGGTCCGGCTCCTCGTCGACGCCGGACGCGATCTCCAGCGAGCCGCCGCCGACGTCGAGCACCAGCAGCCGCCCGGCCGCCCACCCGTGCCAGCGGCGGGCGGCGAGGAACGTGAGCCGGGCCTCGTCCTCGCCGGAGAGCACCACCACCTCGCGGCCCACCCGCCCGGCGATCTCGGCGAGCACCGCGGCACCGTTGGCCGCGTCCCGGAGTGCGGAGGTCGCCATCGGCAGCAGCTCGTCGACCGCCGACTCGCGCGCGAGCTCCATGACGTCGTCGACGGCCGCCAGCATCGCTCGCCGCCCCTCGTCGGACAGCGCGCCGTCGGCGTCGAGATAGCGCATCAGGCGCACGGTGATCTTGCGCTCCGCGTGCGGCACGGGCCGCACGCCGTACCGGGCGTCCAGCACGAGCAGGTGCACCGTGTTGGAGCCGATGTCGATCACGCCGAGGCGGGGCGCCGGGGCCGGGGCTGCGCTGCTCATGGCAGCCGAGCGTAGCGGCGCGGTCGGACACCGGGACCCGCGCACGACGACGCCCGGTCCCGCGGGGCGGGGCCGGGCGTCGTGAGCCGGTCAGCGGTGGGCGGTCAGGAGAGGGCCTTCGCCTTGAGGCGCTCGTACTCCTCGGGCGTGATCGTGCCCTCGTCGAGCAGCTTCTTCGCCGAGGAGATGTGCTCGGCCGGGGAGCCCGCCACCTCCCGGATGTACGCGTCGGTGCCGGCCTTGGCCTCCTTCACCGCCGCGAGCTGACGCTCCGACATCCCCCGGCCGCGGGCGATGAGGTAGATCAGCGCGGTGATCATCGGCACGAAGATCAGGAAGACGACCCACACCGCCTTCCACCAGCCCGACAGGTCCCGGTCGCGGAACAGGTCGGTGAGGATCTGGAAGAGGACGATCAGGTAGGCCACGAACAGGAAGATCCAGACGAGGTACCAGAAGAAGTCCCAGAAGGTGTCCATGTTCAGCGCGTCCTTTCGAAGGCGGTTCCCACACCGTCGACGGCCGACAGGGGCGGCCAGGTGCCCGCTTTCGGCACGCTAGTGCTGACATGCCGGACGCGCGCGCTGAAACAGGGTGATCTGGGCCCCCACCCGGCGAACCGGGCTCTGTGGGAGGTTCGCGACAGTGCTGCGTCGGAACGGGACCGTCAGCGGCGACCGGTGCGCTCGGCGCCCTCGACGAGCTCCTCGGCGCCCGCCACGACGGCGGCCTCCTCGGCCCGCGCCCGGGCCAGCGCCTCCGCGCGCACGGCCACGATCTCGCCGTGCAGGGCGGCGTGCACCCGCCTGCGGACGTCGCGCGCGATGGCGTCGACGTCGGCCTCGTCGGGGGTCCCGCCGCGTGCCGCGAGCTCGGTCGTGAGGCGGTCGACCGCCGCGTCGACCTCGCGCCGGACCTCGACCTCCGCCGCGTCGAACAGGGCCACGACGGCGGCGTCCGCCGCGCGGCCCAGGCGGGTCTCCTCGAAGCCCGCGGCCGCGTCGTCCACGATCCGGCGGGCCCGGTCGACGACGTCCGCGGCGGTGGCCGGGGCGTGCGCCTTGAGCGTGCCGAGGTCGTACAGCAGCACGCCCTCGACGTCCGCGACGCGCGGGTCCACGTCGCGGTGCAGCGCCAGGTCGAGCACCACCAGGGGGCGCGGCTCCGGCTCGTCGCCCGCGGCGGCCGCGGCCCGCTCCCGCGAGCGCACCACGGCGGCCGCGTCGAGCACGTACTCCAGGGACGCCTCGGCCTGCCCGTCCGCGACGCTGCCCGAGGGCCGGCGGCCGCGCGCGCCCGAGCACGAGACCACGAGGTCGGCGTCGGCGAGCGCCTCGACCAGGTCCGGCGCCGCCACGACGTCGTGGCCCGCCGCGAAGGCCTCGGCGCGGCCGGAGCGCGAGTACACCCGCACGTCGTCGCAGCCGCGGGCGCGCAGGGCCGCCACCGACGCCCCCGCGTACGAGCCCGTGCCGATGAGCACCGTCCGCACGCCCCGCCACGACCCGTCCTGGTCGGCACGGCCGCCCGGGACGTCCCGGCCGGCGGAGCCCGGGACGACGTCCCGCCCGGCGAGGTCGAGGCCGAGCGACACGACGGACCGCCCTGCGGCGCCGAGCTCCGTCCGCGTGCCGACGCGCTTCGAGGTGCGCGACGCCGTCTGGAACAGCAGCTCGAGGGTCTTGGACGTGGTGCCGTCCGTCCGGGCCTCGGAGAGGGCGCGCTTCACCTGCCCGGCGATCTCCCGCTCCCCCACGACCATCGAGTCCAGCCCCGCGGCCACGGTGAACAGGTGCGAGGTGACCTCCGGCCCGGTCCGGACCGTGAAGGAGTCCGCCGCGACCTCCTCGGACACCCCGGAGCCGGCGGCGACGAGCGCCGCGACGTGCCGCGTGGTGTGCCGCACGGCGTCGCCCTGCAGCGGCGCGTCGACGTCCAGGTAGAGCTCGAAACGGTTGCACGTGGAGATCACCACGGCGCCCTGCACGGGCCCGCACGACCCCACGGCGACGCGCCCGACGGAGCCGGACCCGGTGGACAGCCGCTCGAGCGCGTCCAGGTCCAGCTCGCGGTGCGAGGCGGTGAGGGAGAGGAGTACCACAGTGGCTCCACTTTAAGAGGGCCGAACAAGCGGGGCAGAATCATGAACCGTGACATCCCCCACGATCGCCCCCGAGCCCAGCCGCGAGACCCACCCGCTGCCCGCCGGCCACCCGCTGGTCGACGGCCGGACGACGCGCTCCCCGCTGGTGCGTGCCCTGCGGGGCGAGCGTCCGGACGTGACCCCCGTGTGGTTCATGCGGCAGGCGGGCCGCTCCCTGCCCGAGTACCGCGAGGTCCGTCAGGGGGTAGGGATGCTCGACTCCTGCCTCCGGCCACCGCTCGCCGCGGAAATCACCCTCCAGCCCGTGCGCCGCCACCACGTGGACGCCGCCGTCTTCTTCAGCGACATCGTCGTGCCGCTGCGGCTCGCGGGCGTGGACGTGGACATCAAGCCCGGGGTGGGGCCCGTGATGGACCAGCCGTACCGCACGGCCGAGGACGTCGCCCGGCTCACGTCGCGCACGCTCGACGACGGCGCGCTCGCCCCCATCGCGGAGGCCGTGCGCCTCACCGTGGCCGAGCTGGGGGACGTGCCGCTGCTCGGGTTCGGCGGCGCGCCGTTCACGCTCGCCGCCTACCTGGTCGAGGGCCGGCCGTCGCGCGACCACCTCGCCGCTCGCACCCTCATGCACGCCGACCCGGAGACGTGGGCCCGCCTCACCGCCTGGACCGCCGAGCTCACCGGCCGGTTCCTGCGCACGCAGGTGCTCGCCGGCGCCTCGGCCGTGCAGCTCTTCGACTCCTGGGCGGGCTCCCTGTCCCTGGCCGACTACACCGCGCACGTGGCGCCGTCGTCGACCGCCGCGCTGGCGCACGTCGCCGACCTGCGTCTCCCCGGCGACGACGGCGGCCTCCCGGCCATCCACTTCGGCACCGGCACCGGGCACCTGCTGCCGGCGCTGCGCGACGTGCTCGACGCCGCCGGCGTCACGCACCCCGCGGTCGGCGTGGACTACCGCACCCCGCTGGACGAGGCCGCCGCCCTGCTCGCCGACCACCCGCGCGGCGCCGTCCCCGTGCAGGGCAACATCGACCCCGCGCTGCTGGGCGCCCCGTGGCCGGTGCTCGAGGCGCACGTGCGCGACGTCGTCGCGCGCGGCGCCGGGGCCCCCGGGCACGTGGTCAACCTCGGCCACGGCGTGCCGCCGGACACCGACCCCACCGTGCTCACGCGCGTCGTCGAGCTGGTGCACGCGCTGTGACGCCCCTCCCGCCGCTCGGCGCCCCCGACGACGTGCCCTCCGGCCGGCCCGCCCGGCCGCCCGAGCACGTCGACGCGGTGGTGGTCGGCGGCGGGATCGGAGGGCTCGTCGCGGCCCGCACCCTCGTCCACCGCGGCCTGCAGGTGGTGCTGCTCGAGGCGTCCGACCGCGTGGGCGGGCCCGTGCGCGGCGGCGCGTTCGGCTCGCTGCCCGTGCGCCTCGACCTCGGCGCCGAGTCGTTCGCGGCGCGCGGCACCGCCGTCACGGACCTGGCCGAGGAGCTCGGGCTGGACGTCGTGAGCCCGGCCCCGCTGTCCGCGTGGGGGTACGCCGCGGGCCACGCCTTCCCGCTGCCGAAGGCCGGCGTGCTCGGCATCCCCTCCGTGCCGTGGGCGCCCGACGTCCGCCGCGCGATCGGCTGGCCCGGCGTCGCACGAGCGGCCTTGGACCGCGTGCTGCCGCGGTTCGTCGCCGACACCACCGACCTCGGGACGCTGGTGCGGTCCCGGCTCGGACGGCGCGTGGCCGACCGGCTCGTCGCGCCCGTCGCCACCGGGGTGCACTCGGCGCCGCTCGACCGCCTCGACGTGGCCGCCGTCGCACCCGGGCTGCTCGACGCGTTCGCGCGCACCGCGTCGCTGTCGCGCGCCGTCGGGGAGCTGCGGGCGGCCGCGCCCGCCGGGTCCGCCGTGCGCGGCATCGACGGCGGCATCCACGCGATCGTCGAGGCCCTCACCGGTGAGATCGCCGCGAGCGCCGAGGAGTTCGCCGACTCCCCGCGCACCGACGCGACCGGCCCGATCCACGCGGCCGTGCGCGTGGGGCAGCAGGTCGACGGCGTGGAGCGGGTCGGCGCGGACTGGCAGGTCACCACGACCGTCGGCGACACCGTGCGCGCGCCGCGGCTGGTCGTGACGACGCCGCAGGTCGCACCGCTGCTGGCCCCGTGGGTGACGGCTCCGGGCGCGGTCGGGCCGGGGTCCGTGCCCGCGCCGACGCCGGAGGCCGGCGCCGACATCTGGCTCGCGACGCTCCTGCTCGACGCGCCCGAGCTCGACGACGCCCCGCGCGGCTCCGGGCTCCTCGTCGCACCCGACGGCGCCGGGGCGGACGAGGTGCGCGCCAAGGCGCTGACGCACGCGACCGCGAAGTGGCCGTGGCTGGCCGACCGCGTGCGCGCCGTGGCCGGGCCGGGGGTGCACGTCGTGCGGCTGTCGTACGGCCGGATCGGCACCGCGACCGAGCCGCCGTCGGCCGACGAGGCCGCCCGCGACGCGTCCGCGCTGCTCGGCGTCGACCTCACCGACCGGGTCCGCGACCACCTGCTGCAGCGCTGGGCCGGCTCCCTCCCCCCGCCCACCCCCGACTACCGCGCGCAGGTCGGCGCCTTCACCGCCGCCGTCGGGCACACGCCGGGGCTGGCCGTGACCGGCGGCTGGGTGGCCGGTACCGGCCTCGCGGCGATCGTCGCGCACGCGCAGGCCGCCGTCGCCGCCCTCTGACCCGCGACCTGTCAGGACGGGCGCGGGGTGTCCCGGGCGCTGGTCCTGACAGGTCGCCCGCACCTCGAGCCGTCAGGGTGAGCGCGCGGTGTGCCCGGCGCACATCCTGACAACTCCGGGGCCGGTGGTGACGCATCGTCATGACCCGGCGTCAGGACGACGGGAGAAGCGTGTGAGATCGGCCTCCGGGCCGCCCGGGAGTTGTCCAGAGGCCGTGCCGCTGCGCGACACTGGACCGGTGAGCACCCCCGAGACCGCCCCCGCCCCGCTGCGCCTCGGCACCCGCGGCAGCGCCCTCGCGACGACGCAGTCCGGCCTGGTCGCGCGCCGGCTGGAGGAGCTGCTGGGCCGGCCGGTCGAGCTGGTGCGCATCCGCACGGAGGGCGACGTGAAGACGGGCTCGCTCGCCTCGCTGGGCGGCACGGGCGTGTTCGTCACCGCGCTGCGGGAGGCGCTGCTCGACGGGCGCTGCGACGTGGCCGTGCACTCGCTCAAGGACCTGCCGACGGCGCAGCCCGCCGAGCTCACGATCGTCACCCCGGAGCGGGAGGACCCGCGCGACGCGCTGTGCGCCCGCGACGGCCTCACGCTCGACACCCTGCCCCGAGGCGCCCGCGTCGGCACCGGCTCCCCGCGCCGGGCGGCGCAGGTGCAGGCCGCGCGGCCCGACGTCGAGCTGGTGGACATCCGCGGCAACGTCGAGACCCGCCTGGCCCGCGCGCTCGGCCCGGACGCCGACCTCGACGCCGTCGTGCTCGCGCTCGCCGGTCTGTCCCGGCTGGGCCGCACCGAGGTGGTCTCGCAGGCGCTCGACCCGGTCGTCGTGGCCCCCGCCCCCGGGCAGGGCGCCCTCGCCGTCGAGGCCCGCACCGCCGACCTGGCGCCCGGCACCCCCCTGGCCGACGCGTTCGCCGCCCTCGACCACCGTCCGACCCGGCTCGCGGTGCTGGCCGAGCGCGCGGTGCTCGCGCGGCTCGAGGCCGGGTGCGCGGCGCCGGTCGGCGCGCACGCCCGCGTCGAGGCGGGCGAGCTGCAGCTCACCGCCGTCGTCGCGCGCGTCGACGGGACCGAACAGCTCACGCACAGCGCGTCGGCGGCCCTCGCCGCGGACGCCGGCCCCCGCGACCGGGCCACGCAGGACGACGCCGCGACCGCCCTGGGCGTCCGCGTGGCCGAGTCGCTGCTCGCCGACGGCGCGGCCCGCCTCGCGCCGCTGGTGGGCGGCACGGGCGAGCCCCGCACCGGGGAGGACGACGACGTCGCGCCGCGCGCCGACGTCGAGCCCCTGCACACCCCCACCGGCACCGACGACCCGGAGGGCGCGTGACCGCCGAGGAAGCCACCCCCGCCACCTCGCCCCCGGCGAGGTCCGTCCTCGTGGCGCGCGCGCCGGAGCGCGGCGCCGGCCTCGTGGCACGGCTGCGCGACCTGGGGCTGGAGGTCGTCGCGGCCCCCGTGATCGAGCGCGCGCCGGCGGACGACCTCGCCCCGCTCGACGACGCCGTCCGCGGCCTGGCCCGGGGCGCCTACGTCTGGGCGGTCGTGACCAGCGTCAACGCCGTCGACGCGCTCGCCGACGCCGCCGCCCGGACCGGCACGAGCCTCGCCGGGACGCCCGCCCGCTGGGCCGCCGTCGGGCCCGCGACGACCCGTGCCCTCGCCGCGCTCGGCGTCACGACCGACCTCGTGCCCGAGGACGACGCCACCGCCGCCGGCCTGGTCGCGGCGTTCCCCGACCCGGCCGTCACGGACCCGGAGACACCGGCCGTGCTGCTGCCGCTCGGCGACCTCGCCCGCCCGACCCTCGACGACGGGCTCGCCGACCGCGGCTGGGCGCCGCACGTCGTGACGGCGTACCGCACCGTGCGCCACGCGCTGCCCGCGGACCTCGCGGAGCGCGCCCGCGCCGGCGGCTTCGACGTCGTCGTCGTCTCGTCCGGCTCCGTGGCGCGCGAGATCGCCGCGCAGGCGGGCACCGGCACGCCCGTCGTCGCCATCGGCACGCCCTCGGCCGACGCCGCCCGCGACGCCGGGCTGCACGTCGCCGCGGTCGCGGCGCACCCCACCGACGAGGCGCTCGCCGCCGCCGTCGAGCGGGCGCTGTCAGGGCTCGCCCCGTCAGACCCGGCACTGTCAGATTCACGGCCCACGGGAGCGAACCGTGCGCCCGACACCTCAGCGAAGGAGCACCCGTGAGCACCTCGGGCACCGGCATCGTGTACCGACCGCGCCGCCTGCGCACCACCCCCCGGATGCGGCGCCTGGCCGCCGAGACCCGCCTGCACGCGGCGGACCTCGTGCTGCCGCTGTTCGTCAAGGAGGGCCTGGCCGAGCCCGCGCCGATCACGTCGATGCCCGGCCAGGTGCAGCACACCGAGGCCACGCTGCGCGACGCCGTCGCCGACGCGGCCCGCGCGGGCCTGGGCGGCGTCATGCTGTTCGGCATCCCCGCCGAGCGCGACGCGACGGGCACCGCCGGCGACGACCCCGACGGGATCCTCCAGCGCGGCATCCGCGTCGCGCGCGAGGCCGTCGCCGCCGTCGAGGCGGAGGCTCCAGCGGGCCCGTCCGGGCGCCCGGGCCCCGTCGTCATGGCGGACACGTGCCTGGACGAGTTCACCGACCACGGCCACTGCGGCGTGCTCGCCGCCGACGGCTCCGTGGACAACGACGCGACCCTCGACCGGTACGCGGCGATGGCCGTCGCCCAGGCGCGGGCGGGCGCGGAGGTCGTGGCGCCCTCCGGGATGATGGACGGCCAGGTCGCCGTCATCCGGGACGCGCTCGACGACGCGGGCTTCGACCAGGTGAGCATCCTCGCCTACAGCGCCAAGTACGCGAGCGCGTTCTACGGCCCGTTCCGCGAGGCCGTCGACAGCTCCCTCCAGGGCGACCGCCGCACGTACCAGATGGACGCCGCCAACGCCCGCGAGGGCCTGCGCGAGGCGGACCTCGACCTCGCCGAGGGCGCGGACATGGTCATGGTGAAGCCGGCCGGGACCTCGCTCGACGTGCTGCGCTCCGTCGCGGACCGGTCCGACGTGCCGGTCGCGGCGTACCAGGTCTCGGGCGAGTACGCGATGATCGAGGCGGCCGCCGCGAACGGCTGGATCGACCGGAAGGCCGCCGTGCTCGAGTCCGTGACCGCCATCAAGCGCGCCGGCGCCGACGTCGTCCTCACCTACTGGGCCAACAAGATCGCGGAGTGGATCAAGTGACCGCCAGCACGCACACCACCGACAACCACGCCGCGTTCCTGCGCGCCCAGGCCGCCATCCCCGGGGGCGTGAACTCCCCCGTCCGGGCGTACGGCTCGGTGGGCGGCGACCCGCGGTTCCTCGCGAGCGCGCGCGGCCCGTACGTCACGGACGTCGCGGGGCGCGAGTACGTGGACCTCGTCTGCTCGTGGGGGCCGGCGCTGCTGGGCCACGCGCACCCCGAGGTCGTCGCGGCCGTGCAGGACGCCGCCGCACGCGGCCTGTCGTTCGGCGCGCCCACGGTGGCCGAGGTGGAGCTCGCGGAGGAGATCCGCCGCCGGGTGCCCGTCGCGGAGCGCGTGCGGCTCGTCTCCACCGGCACCGAGGCGACGATGACGGCCGTCCGCCTGGCGCGCGGCGTCACCGGTCGCCCGCTCGTCGTGAAGTTCGCCGGCTGCTACCACGGCCACGTCGACGCGCTGCTGGCGGAGGCCGGGTCGGGCGTCGCGACGCTCGCCATGCCGGGCACCGCCGGGGTCACCGAGGCGTCGGCGGCCGAGACCCTCGTGCTGCCGTACAACGACCTCGCCGCCGTCGAGGCCGCGTTCGCGCAGCACGGCTCGCGCATCGCCGCCGTCATCACCGAGGCGAGCCCCGCCAACATGGGCGTGGTGCCCCCGGCCGAGGGGTTCAACGAGGGGCTGCGCCGCGTCACGCGCGCGCACGGCGCCCTGTTCGTCATGGACGAGGTGCTCACCGGCTTCCGCGTCGGCCCGTCCGGCTGGTGGGGGCTGGAGAACGCCCGGATCCGTCGCGAGGGCGGCGAGGGGTACACCCCCGACCTGATCACCTTCGGCAAGGTCGTGGGCGGCGGTATGCCCGTGGCGGGGCTGGGCGGCCCGGCGTCGATCATGGACCAGCTCGCCCCCACCGGACCCGTCTACCAGGCGGGCACGCTCTCCGGGAACCCGGTGGCCGTCGCCGCCGGCCTCACGACGCTGCGCCTGGCCGACGACGGCGTCTACGCGCGGGTCGACGCCGTCGCGGACACGATCGCCACCGCGCTCGGCGACGCCCTGTCCGCCGAGGGCGTGGAGCACCGGGTGCAGCGCGCCGGCTCCCTCTTCTCGACGTTCTTCGGGCCGTTCGCCGCCGCCGAGGGCGTCCGCGACTACGCGCAGGCCCAGGCGCAGGAGGCGTACCGCTACCGCGCGCTGTTCCACGCCCTGCTCGACGCGGGCGTCAACCTGCCGCCGTCGGTCTTCGAGGCGTGGTTCGTCTCCGCCGCGCACGACGACGCCGCCGTGAACCGCATCCTCGACGCCCTGCCGGCCGGCGCCCGCGCCGCCGCGGCGGCGACCGCCTGACCGACGGTGGACACGACTCCGGCGCCCCGGTCGACCGCGACCGGGCGGACCGTGCTGCTGGTGATCGATCTGCAGGTCGGGGTGCTCGACGGGTGCCTCGACGCCGACGGCGTCGTGCGCCGCACGGCCGCGCTGGTGGACCGCGCACGCCGTGAGGGCACCCCGGTGGTGTGGGTGCAGGACCACGGCGACCTGCCCGAGGGCACCCCGGGCTGGCAGCTCGCCGCGCCCCTCGAGCGAGCCCCCGGCGAGCCCCTGGTGCGCAAGGCGTACCGCGACGCGTTCGCGGGCACGGATCTCGACGTCGTGCTGCACGACCTCGCCGCGACGCGCCTCGTCGTCGCCGGGGCGCAGTCCGACTACTGCATCCGGACCACCACGCAGGCTGCCGCCGCCCGCGGTCTCGACGTCACCCTGGTGAGCGACGCCCACACGACGACCGACGCCGTGTGGGAGGGCGTCGCCGTCCCCGCCGAGCACATCGTCGCCCACACGACCCTGTACTTCTCCGGGCTGCGGTACCCGGGCCGCTCGCACGGCGTCGCCCCGCACGACCAGGTCGCGCTGCACGGCTGACCGCGTTGGAGCCCGTCAGGGGGCGAGCGCCTTGTCCACCGTGCGCATCAGCTGCTGCACGACGTCGTGGCGCGACTCGTGGCCCTCGCGCAGCGTCTCCCAGGCCAGGTAGAGCTGCGCCCAGATCGTGCCGATCACCCACGCCGGGCTGAGCTCGGGGTCGAGGCTGCCGTCGGCGCGCCCGCGCTCGACCAGCGCGACCATCGGGTCGTCGTCCGCGCACCCGTCGGCGGGGCCGTCGGGCACCACCTCCGTGAACAGCAGCGTGAGGTGGTCGCCGAGCAGCAGGTACTCGGGGCAGAGCCGGCGCAGCGCCTCGCGGGCGGTGCCCTGGTCGAGCCGGGCGCGGTCGTGGGCCTCCTCCAGCCGCGCCGCGGTCTCGGCGCCGACGGCCTCGAGCAGGTCGGAGCGCTCGGGGAAGTAGCGGTGCAGCGTGGTGCGGCCGACCCCTGCGGCGTCGGCGACCTGCCCGAGGGCCACCCCGGGGTCGCGCGCGAGCTGGGTCACCGCGGCCTCGACGATCGCTCGGCGCGTGCGCGCGCGGGCGCCCGTCTCGACGTCCTGCACCTCCGTCATGCGGCGAACGCTACACCCGTGGAATGGAATAGTGCTTGACCGGATTGGAACACTCGTGTTCCACTTTGGAATCCGGCCGACCGCAGCAAACCGCCGCCAGTACCGTCAACCAGGGTTGACGAGACCGAGGAGCGTCAACGATGGTTGACAGCATGACCGCCACCGCACCGCCGACCCCCGAGACGTCCGGCCGCGAGCGCCTGCGCATCCTGCTCGGCTTCGTGCGCCCGCACCGCCGCACCCTCGCGCTCGGGCTGGTGCTCGGCCTGCTGGCCACCGCGATGAGCCTCGCCACCCCGATGGTCACCAAGTGGGTGCTCGACACCCTGTCGACCGGCGCGTCGCTGGGCGGGCCGGTCGCCTGGCTGCTCGCGCTCATGGTCGTCGGCTCCGTCGTGGGGCTGTTCCAGTGGATCCTGCTGGGCCGCCTCGCGGAGGACGTCGTCTACGAGGCCCGGTCGTCGATCGTCACGCGCTACCTGCGGGCCAAGGTCGGCGCCATCACGTCCAAGCCGGCCGGCGAGCTCGTCACCCGGGTCACCTCCGACACCCTGCTGCTGCGCGAGGCGACGTCGAACAGCCTGGTCAGCCTCGTCAACGGGTTCATCTCGCTGGTCGGCACGCTCGTGCTCATGGCGGTGCTCGACCTCACGCTGCTCGGCTCCACCGTCGTGGCGATCGTCGTCGTGGCCGTCGCGATGGGCCTGCTCCTGCCCGGCATCGGCAAGGCGCAGCACCGCACGCAGGAGGCGGTGGGCCGCCTGGGCGGCGCCGTCGAGGGCGCGGTGCGCGCCGTGCGCACGGTCAAGGCCAGCGGGGCCGAGGAGCGCCAGGGGACGAAGATCCTCGGCGACGCGCGGGAGGCGCGGAAGCACGCGGTGACGGCGGTCAAGACCGAGGCGGTCGCGTGGACCGTCTCGTGGGGCGGCATCCAGCTCGCCATCATCGTGATCCTCGGGCTGGGCGCCTGGCGCGTCTCGCAGGACCTGCTCGCCGTCTCCAGCCTCGTGGCCTTCCTGCTCTAC
Source organism: Isoptericola sp. NPDC056605 (assembly GCF_042792795.1). Lineage (NCBI taxonomy): Bacteria > Bacillati > Actinomycetota > Actinomycetes > Micrococcales > Promicromonosporaceae > Isoptericola > Isoptericola sp. NPDC056605. The sequence continues at coordinate 51,612 of NZ_JBHTVT010000001.1, forward strand.
GCGTTCAACATCGTGGGGCCGATCTCGGAGCTCACCCAGGCGTTCACCACCCTCCAGTCCGGCCTCGCCGCGGCGGAGCGGATCCGGGAGGTCGGGACGATGGAGCTCGAGGAGGACGACGCCGCGCGTCCGGCCGTCGCGCCGCGCGCCGCGGGGGCCGCGCACCACGACGGCGACGACGACCGGGACCGACCGGCCCGGCCGGTCCTCGTGCTCGACGGCGTCACGGCGGGCTACGCCGAGGACACGCCGGTGGTGCACGACGTCACGCTCGAGGTGCCGCGCCGCGGGCACGTGGCGCTCGTCGGCCCCTCCGGGGCGGGCAAGACGACGCTGCTCTCGCTGCTGCTGCGCTTCCTCGAGCCGACCGGCGGCGAGGTGCGGCTCGACGGCGTGCCGTACCGCGACCTGACCCACGCGCAGGTGCGCGCCCGGTTCGCCTACGTGGAGCAGGAGACGCCGGTGGTGCCGGGCACCATCCGGGAGAACCTGCTGTTCAGCCGCCCCGACGCCACCGACGACGAGGTGCGCGCGGTGCTCGAGGCGGTGCGCCTGGCCGCCGACCTCGACGCCCTGCCCGACGGCCTGGACACCTCCCTGGTGTCGTCGGCCGTCTCGGGCGGGCAGCGGCAGCGGATCGCCCTGGCGCGCGCGCTGCTCAAGGAGCCGGACGTGCTGCTGCTCGACGAGGCGACGTCGCAGGTGGACGGCCTCACCGAGGCGGCGATCCACGACGCGATCCGCGCGCACACCCGGCACGGCGCCGTCGTGACCGTCGCGCACCGGCTGTCCACGGTGCTCGACGCCGACCGGATCCTCGTCATGGAGGGCGGCCGCGTGCGCGCGAGCGGCACCCACGAGGAGCTGCACGCCACGGACGAGCTGTACCGCGACCTGGTGGCGGCGCTGCGCATCGCCGTCGACGCCGAGCCCGCCCCCGCCGCCTGACAGCACCCGCGGCGGGGCGCTGACCGGCCGCGATGCCGGGATGTATGCGCAGTCACTATCGTGGGACCGCTCGCACGGCCGTGCGGGCGACGCATGCGGTCAAGGAGTTCCGGTGGCGAAGGCCCCCACGGTGTACGACGTCGCGCAGCGCGCGGGGGTCTCGATCGCGACGGTCTCGCGGGTGCTGCGCCGCCCCGACGACGTGCGCGAGCGCACCCGCACGGTGGTGCACGAGGCGATCCGCGAGCTGGGTTACGTGCCGTCCGGCGCGGCGCGCGGGCTGGCGGCGCGCTCGACGGGCGTGCTGGGCCTGTGCTTCCCCGACGTCGACGGCATCGACGAGGTCGCCGACCTGCCCGACCCGGTGCGGGTGGGCGAGGCGGTCGAGGTGGTGCGCGACGTCGGCGGCCCGGTGACCGCGCGGTGGAGCAACCTGTACCTGGGCGAGGTGATGCGCGGCGCGGAGCTGGAGGCGTGGCGCACCGGCCACGCGGTGATGATCGGCGTGGCGCGCGGGCTGCGCCGCGCACAGGCGGTCAACGAGCTCGCCGGCCGCGTGGACGGCCTGGCGGTGCTGTCGAAGTCGGTGCCCGACGACCTGCTGGCGCACATCGCGCGCCGGGTCCCCGTCGTCGTGATGGCCGGCCCGCCGCAGGACGACGCCTACGACCACATCTCGGTGGACAACCGCGCGGGCACCCGCGCCCTGGTGGACCACCTGATCGCCGACCACGGCCTGCGCGACCTCGCGTTCGTGGGCGGGCCGTTCGACTCCCCCGACGCGCACGAGCGCTTCCAGGGCTTCCGCGACGCGCTCGCCGCGGCGGGGCTCGAGGTGCCCGCCGAGCCGGCCGCCCGCAGCGACTTCACGCGGGCCGGGGCGCGCGACCTCGCCCGCACGATGCTCGCGGCCCACGTGACCGGCCGCGGCACGGGGACCACCGGGCACGCGCTCCCCCGCGCGCTGGTGTGCTCCAACGACCAGACGGCGCTCGGTTTCCTCGACGTGCTCACCGAGGCGGGCGTCGACGTCCCGGGCGACGTCGTCCTCACCGGGTTCGACGGCATCGACGCCACGCAGGCCTCGATCCCCCGGCTCACCACGGTGAGCCAGCCGATGGTCGAGCTCGGGCGCGCGGCGGTGGAGCTGCTCCGCACCCGGCTGGCCGACCCGTCGTCGCCGGCGGCCACGGTGAACCTGCCCGTGCGCGTGCTGCTGCGCGAGAGCTGCGGCTGCTCGTGACCCCTGCCGCCCGGGAGGGCCACGGAGCACGTCCGGGCCACTGGCCACACGGTTTGCCGCTCCGAAATGTATGCGCATACACTCGCCGGGACGTCGCACGCCGACCCCGGTGTGCGCGGGCCCTCACAGGAGAGGCCTCGACGAAGAGGAGTGGATGTCCATGACGCGCACAGCGCGCTCGGGGCGGCGCCTGGCCGCCATCGCGGCCACCGTCGCGGTGCTGGCCACGGCGGCCTGCTCGGCACCGGTGCAGAACAAGGGGGACGACGGCGCCGCTGGTGGCGCGACGTCGATGCTCATCGCGGCCGACAACGGCTCGCCGACGTTCGACCGGAACTTCAACCCGTACTCGTCCGGCAAGCGCAACACGACGACGTACATGTACGAGCCGCTGGTCATCATCAACGAGATGAGCGGCGAGGAGACCCCCTGGCTCGCCACGGGGTACGAGCAGCCCGACGCGAAGACCGTCGTCTTCACCATCCGTGACGGCGTGACGTGGTCCGACGGCGAGCCCCTCACCGCCGAGGACGTCAAGTACTCCTTCGACCTCGTCAAGAAGCACCCCGAGATGGACCTCAAGGGCGCGTGGTCGCACCTGAAGTCGGTCGAGGTGGACGGCACGACCGTCGTCGCGCACCTGCAGACCGAGGACGTCCCCGCCGCGAAGATCCTCGCCCAGCAGCTCATCGTGCCGGAGCACATCTGGTCCGAGGTCGACGACCCGGTCACCTGGACCAACGAGGAGCCCGTCGGGTCCGGCCCCTACACGCTCGGCGAGTTCACGCCGAACCAGTACACGCTGAAGAAGAACGCGTCGTACTGGCAGGCGGACAAGGTGGCCGTCGAGGAGCTCGTGCAGCCCGCCGCCAACTCCGAGCTGGACATCGTCAACAACGGCTACGACTGGGCCTACGCGTTCATGAGCGACGTCGAGGACACCTGGGTCAAGGCCGACCCCGAGAACAACACCTACTGGTTCCCGGCGGGCGCGGCGATCTCCCTCATCCCGAACATGACGAAGGCCCCGTACGACGACGTCGACTTCCGCAAGGGCATCGCGCTGGCCCTGGACAAGCAGGTCATCGCCGACAAGGCCGAGCAGGGCTACGTCGACCGGGCCAGCCAGACCGGCCTCATGCTGCCCAACCAGGAGGCGATCCTCGACACGTCGATCCCGAACCAGGGGTACATCGACCAGGACACGGACGCCGCCCTCGCGTCGTTCGAGAAGGCCGGGTACACGAAGAAGGGCGACAAGCTCGTCGACTCGTCCGGCAAGCCGCTGAAGATCACGATCACGACCCCGAACGGCTGGTCGGACTGGCTGCAGGGCGTCGAGCAGGTCAAGGGCCAGCTCACCGCGATCGGCATCGACGTCAGCGTCGTGCAGCCGCAGGCCGCCGCGTACCAGAAGGAGCTCCGCACGGGCGACTTCGACATGATCATGGGCACCGTCGGCGGCACCGGGCAGCCGTTCCAGGACTACAACGGCCTCATGGGCTCGGAGTTCCTGCTGCCCGTCGGCAAGACCTCCGCCGGCAACTTCGGCCGCTTCGAGTCGAAGGAGGCCGACGAGCTCCTCGCCGAGCTCAAGGTGACCACCGACGAGGCGAAGCAGCTCGAGATCACGCACCAGCTCGAGCAGATCACGTACGAGCAGCTGCCGATGATCGCCCTGTTCTACGGCGGCTCGTGGGGCCTGTTCTCGAACAAGAACTTCACCGGCTGGCCCAGCGCGGACGACCCCTACGCCTCCCCCAAGACGTGGGACTCCACCCCGCTGCTGATCCTCACGCACCTCCAGCCCGCCCAGGGCTGACCCCCGCGCGCCGGCCGGGCCCGACGACCGTCGTCAGGCCCGGCCGGCACCCCCTGCCCCACCGAACCGACCGACCCGGAGGCTCCGTTGCGCTACGCGCTCCGCAAGCTCGGCCTGCTGGTCCTCACGCTGTGGGCGGCGGTGACGCTGAACTTCGTCATCCCGCGCCTCATGCCCGGCTCCCCCGCTGACGCGGCCATCGCCAAGCTCGCCCAGAACGGCCCCGTGACGCCGTCGGTGCAGGCGGCGATCGAGGCCCAGCTCGGCGTGCCCGGCGGCAGCATCTGGGACCAGTACGTCACGTACCTGAACAACGTCATCCACCTCGACTTCGGGGTGTCGTACACCTTCTTCCCGCAGCAGGTCTCCGAGCTCGTGGCCGGCGCCCTGCCCTGGACGCTGATCATGGTCGGCGCCGTCACCGTCGTGGCGTTCGTGCTCGGCACCCTGATCGGCATCGGGGCGGCCTGGAAGCGCGGCACCTGGATGGACTCCCTGCCCACGGTGGCCGGCAGCTTCCTCTCCGCGTTCCCCTACTTCTGGACCGCGCTCCTCATCGTCTTCTTCCTCGGCTACGTGCTCGGCTGGTTCCCCACCTCGGGCGCCTACTCCGCCACCGCGGTGCCGAACCTGTCGTGGGAGTTCCTCGGCGACGTGCTGTACCACGCGGCCCTGCCCGCGGTGACGATCCTCATCACGTCGCTCGGCGGCTGGATCCTCGGCATGCGCAACACGATGATCAACACGCTCGGCGACGACTACGTGACGTTCGCCGAGGCCAACGGCCTGCGCGGCCGCACCGTCGCGATCCGCTACGCCGCCCGCAACGCGATCCTGCCGAACCTCACCGGCTTCGGCATGGCCCTCGGCGGCGTCGTCGGCGGCTCCCTGCTCGTGGAGCAGGTGTTCGCCTACCCCGGCGTCGGCTACCTGCTGTTCAACGCCGTCACCAACCAGGACTTCCCGCTGATGCAGGCGCTCTTCCTCATGATCACCGTGAGCGTGCTGCTCGCGAACTTCCTGGTGGAGATCCTCTACGGCGTCCTCGACCCCCGAACGAGGCGGTGACCCCGATGGCTGACCCGACCACCACGACCACCGCGACGATCCCGGACCCCGAGGGCCCCGCCCCCGAGTCCGTGCAGGGCCCCTCCCGGCCCGCCCGCACCCGCCTCGGCCGCACCGGCCAGGTGCTCGGCCGCGCGTTCGCGACCGTCTGGGCCAACCCCAAGGCCCGCGTGGGGCTCGTCATCCTGGGGATGTTCGTCCTCATGGCGATCTTCGCGCCCTTGCTCGCCCCGTACTCCCCGCACGACGACTCGTTCGCCCGCAACGAGCCCGGCAGCGCCGCGCACTGGCTCGGCACCACCGGCGCCGGCGAGGACGTGCTGTCCCAGGTGATCTACGGCGCCCGCGTCTCGCTGCTGGTCGGCTTCGTCGCCGGCGGCCTGTCGACGCTCGTCGCCGTCGTCATCGGCCTGTCGTGGGGCTACCTGCGCGGCTGGGGCAACGACGTCGTCAACTTCCTCGTCAACCTGTTCCTCGTGATGCCGGGCCTGCCGCTGATGATCATCATCGCGGCCTACCTGCAGAACGGCGGGCTGCCGATGATCATCCTGGTCGTCGTCATCACCGGCTGGGCCTGGGGCGCCCGCGTGCTGCGCTCGCAGACGCAGTCGCTGCGCTCGCGCGACTTCGTCACGGCGGCGATCTTCTCCGGCGAGAGCTCGGCCCGCGTCATCTTCCGCGAGATCCTGCCGAACATGACCTCGATGATCGCGGGGTCGTTCTTCGGCGCCGCGACGTCGGCGGTGCTCGCCGAGTCCGGCCTGTCGTTCCTCGGCCTGGGCGACATGGCCACCGTGAGCTGGGGCTCGATGATCTTCTGGGCCCAGAACTCGATGGCGATCCTCACCGGCCAGTGGATCCTCCTGTTCGCCCCGGGCCTGTGCATCGCGCTGCTGGCGACCTCCATGACCCTCGTGAACTTCGGCGTCGACGGGTTGTCCAACCCGCGCCTGCGGGAAGGGACCGGCCGATGAGCCTGCTCGAGATCCAGGACCTGTCCGTCGTCTACGAGCCCCGCGGGGCCACCCCGACGCACGCCGTCAAGAACGCGAGCCTCACCCTGGAGCAGGGCGAGTTCGTGGGCCTGGTCGGCGAGTCCGGCTCCGGCAAGTCGACGCTCGGCTTCGCGATCACGCGGCTCGCCAAGGCCCCCGCGCGTATCTCCGGCGGGCGCATCGTGTTCGACGGCACCGACATCGCGCACCTGGACGCCGAGGAGCTGCGCGCGCAGCGCCGCGGCGGGTTCGCGATGGTGCTCCAGTCGGGCATGAACGCGCTGAACCCGGTGCGCAGCATCGCGAACCACTTCGGCGACATCTTCGCCGCGCACGGTCACGTGCCGAAGGGGATGCGCCGCCAGCGCGCCGTCGAGCTGCTCGACAAGGTGCAGCTGCCCTCCACGGTGCTCGACCGCTACCCCGGCGAGCTCTCCGGTGGCATGCGCCAGCGTGTCTCGATCGCGCTCGCCCTGTCGCTCGAGCCGCGGCTGATGGTGTTCGACGAGCCCACCACGGCCCTCGACGTGCTGGTGCAGCACGCGGTCATGGACACCATCCGCGAGCTGCAGGCCGCGGAGGGCTTCACCGCCGTGCTCATCTCGCACGACCTCGGCGTGGTGCTGGAGTCGGCGGAGCGCGTCGTCGTCATGCACGACGGCGAGATCGTCGAGGACGGCGCGTCGCGGCAGATCTTCTCCGCGCCCGCCCACCCGTACACGCAGATGCTGCTGAGCCACTACGCCGACCCGCGGGCCGAGGTCGTGGAGCTGCCCGGCTTCGAGCGCAAGGCGCCGGCCGCCGGGCGCGCGAGCGGGGACGGGGAGGCCCGCCCCGGCGATCACGAGGGGCGGGCCGCCGCCCACGACGCGATCGTCGTCGACCACGTGTCGAAGGTGTACCCGCCGCCGCGCCGCGGCGAGCAGGCCGTCACCGCCGTCGACGACGTCTCGTTCCGGCTGGAGCCGGGAGCGGCGATGGCTCTGGTGGGCCAGTCGGGCTCCGGCAAGTCGACCATCGCGAAGATGGTCACCGGCGTGGAGCGGCCGACGTCGGGCACCGTGACCTTCGGCGACCTGCGGGTCGACCGGCTGCGCCGGCGCCGGCTCAAGACGCTGCACGCCGACGTCCAGATGGTCTTCCAGGACCCGTACTCGGCGCTCAACCCGCTGCACACCGTGGAGTACACGCTCACCCGGCCGGTGGAGAACTTCACCGCGCTCAAGGGCGAGGCTGCGCGCGAGCGCGTGCTGGAGCTGCTGGAGACCGTGGGCCTCACGCCCGTCGAGCAGTACGCGGCCAAGCTGCCGCACCAGCTGTCGGGCGGGCAGCGCCAGCGCGTCGTCGTCGCGCGCGCCCTGGCCTCGAACCCGCAGGTGCTCATCGCCGACGAGCCGGTCTCCATGCTCGACGTGTCGCTGCGCGCCGGCGTGCTCAGCCTGCTGGAGGACCTGCGCGCCGACCTCGGCGTCTCGCTGCTGTACATCACGCACGACCTGCTGTCGGCGCGCGTCGTGACCGACCAGATCATGGTGCTGCACCACGGCAAGGTCGTGGAGTCCGGCGGCACCACCCAGGTGCTGCGGTTCCCCGAGGACGCGTACACGACGCGGCTGCTGGACGCGATCCCGCAGCCCGCGCGCCGCTTCTCCGACGGGGCTGCGTCGTGACGGCGCCCGCCTCGACGGCCGTCCGGCCGGGCACGCCGTTCTCGGTGCTGCCGCTGCCGGACGGCGTCGAGCCGCTGGTGCTCGACGTGCCGGTGGGGCCGCTCACCGCGCTCCGGTCGGTCGTGCCGGCCGGCGTGGAGCGCCGCGCGGTGGCCCTGCTCGTGCCCGGGTTCACCGGGTCGCGGGAGGACCACCGGCTGCTGCTGCCGCTGCTGGCCGAGCGCGGCGTCGAGGCGTGGACGTACTCCCAGCGCGGGCAGGCCGACTCGGCCGCCCCGCGCGGGGTGGGCGCGTACCGCCGCGACGACTTCACGGGCGACGCGCTCGACGTCGCGGCCGTCGTGACCGCGGCGGCCGGGATCGAGCCCGGCGCCCTGCACCTGCTGGGGCACAGCTTCGGCGGCACGGTCGCGGCGGCCACCGTCGTGCGCGACGCCGCGCCGTTCGCCAGCCTGACGATGCTCTGCTCGGGCCCGCACGGCTGGCCCGGGCGCAAGGACGCCGAGCGCGACCGGCTGCTCGCCGCCGCCGGGCTGGTCGACCTGTGGACGCTCGACAACCCCGGGCTCGCCCGACGGCTGGCCGAGGACCCGCAGGAGCTGGCCGACCTCGACGTCGACGCCCGCTTCCACCGGGACCGCTCGGTCGCGACCAGCGTGGACAACCTCCTGGGCGCCATCGACGTCCTTGCCGACGTCCGCGACGTCACGCCCGACCTGGCCGCCACCGGCCTGCCGGTGCTGGTCGCGCACGGCGTGGACGACGCCGCGTGGCCGCAGCCGTGGCAGCGCGCGATGGCCGAGCGGCTCGCCGCCCGCTACGCCGTCGTCGACGGCGCCGGGCACCTGCCCAACGTCGAGAACCCCGCCGCGACGGCGGACCTCCTGGCCGGCTTCTGGACCACCACCCGCTGAACCACCACTCCGCGCCGGGCCGCCGCGCCCGCGCCTCTTTGCACCGCACCACAACGTAAGGACCATCCCGTGCTGCACTTCCCCGAGGGCTTCCGCTGGGGCGCCGCCACCGCGGCCCACCAGATCGAGGGCAACAACGTCTCCAGCGACTGGTGGGTGCGCGAGCACGCCGCCGGCACGTCGATCGTCGAGCCCAGCGGCGACGCCGCGGACAGCTACCACCGCTACCGCGAGGACATGACGCTCCTGCGCGACGCCGGCCTGGACACCTACCGCTTCTCCATCGAGTGGGCGCGGATCGAGCCCGAGGAGGGCTTCGTCTCCCGCGCCGAGATCGCGCACTACCGCCGCATGGTGGAGACGTGCCTCGAGCTCGGCATCACGCCGATGGTCACGCTCATGCACTTCACCGTGCCGCGCTGGTTCTACGCCGAGGGCATGTGGCGCTCCCCGAAGGCGGCGGACCGCTTCGCCCGCTTCACCGAGCTCGCCCTGCCGATCCTCGGGAACGACGTCGACTACGTCTGCACCATCAACGAGCCGAACATCGCCGCGATGATCGCGGGCGGCGAGGACCCGGCCAACCTGGTCGCGTACGGACTGCCCGACCCCGACCTCCAGGTCGCGGACACGCTGCTCGAGTGCCACACCCGCTCTCGGGAGATCCTCGCCGGCGTCGGCGGCATCAGCTCCGGCTGGACCGTCGCGACGCAGGACTTCCAGCCGGAGCCCGGCTGCGAGGACGTGGCGCACGAGTACGGCCACCAGCGAGACGACTGGTACCTCGAGGCCGCCCGCGGCGACGACTGGGTGGGCGTCCAGGCCTACACCCGCACGATCATCGGCCCCGACGGCCCGCGCCAGGTGCCCGACGGCGTCGAGACCACGCTGACCGGCTGGGAGTTCTACCCCCTCGCCCTGGAGCACGGAGTCCGCGCCGCGTGGGAGAAGACCGAGGGCGTCCCCGTGTTCGTCACCGAGAACGGCATGGCGACCCAGGACGACGCGCGTCGCATCGACTACACCGAGGGCGCGCTGGCCGGCCTGCACTCCGCCATCTCCGACGGCGTCGACGTGCGCGGCTACCTGCACTGGAGCCTGCTGGACAACTACGAGTGGGCCTCCGGGTTCCGCCCGACGTTCGGCCTGGTCGAGTTCGACAAGGAGACCTTCGAGCGCCGCCCGAAGCCGTCGCTGGGCTGGCTCGGCTCCGTCGCACAGGCGAACGGCCTCACCGTCCGCTGACCTCCGCCGAGGGAGTTCCGCACTCCGCGAGGTAGTTCCGGACTCCGCGAGGTAGTTCCGGACTCCGCGAGGTAGTTCCGGACTCCGCGAGGTAGCTCGAGACTTGCCGAGGTAGTTCGCATCCCGGCGAGGTAGTCGACTACCTCGCGGGATCTCGAACTACCTCGGCAAGTCTCGAACTACCTCGCGGATTTCTGGACTACCTCGCGGCCGGCTGAACTACCTCGGCACGCCCGCCCCCGACGGAAGACTTCTGCGCCATGACCGACCTGCCGTACCGCGACCCGTCCCTGTCCCCCGCCGAGCGCGTGGACGACCTGCTGCGCCGCATGACGCTGCCCGAGAAGGTGGGGCAGATGCTGCAGCTCAACGCGATGGACGACCTCGAGGACATCGTCGTCGGGCGGCTGGCGGGGTCGATCCTGCACGCGTCGCCGTCGCGCGTCGTCGAGGCGATCGAGCTGGCGCGCGGCACGCGGCTGGCGATCCCGCTGCTGGTGGCCGACGACGCCATCCACGGGCACGGGTTCTTCCCCGGCGCGACGGTCTTCCCCAGCCAGCTGGGGATGGCGGCGACCTGGGATCTCGACCTCGTGGAGCGGGCGGCGCGGGCGACGGCGGTCGAGGCCGCCGCGACCGGCCTGCACTGGACGTTCTCCCCCGTGCTGTGCGCGACGCGCGACCTGCGCTGGGGCCGCGTCAACGAGACGTTCGGCGAGGACCCGTACCTCATCGGGGAGCTGGGCGCCGCGATGGTGCGCGGCTACCAGGGCGACGGGCTGACCGACCCCACCGCCGTCCTGGCGACGGCGAAGCACTTCGCCGGCTACTCCGAGACGCAGGGCGGCCGCGACGCCACGGAGGCCGACCTCACGCCGCGCAAGCTGCGCTCCTGGTTCCTGCCGCCGTTCGAGCGCGTGGTCCGCGAGGGCGTGCGCACCGTGATGATCGGCTACCAGGCCATCGACGGCGTCCCGATCACCACGAGCCGCTGGCTGCTGCAGGGCGTGCTCAAGGACGAGTGGGGCTTCGACGGCACCCTCGTCACCGACTGGGACAACGTGGGCCGCATGGTGTGGGAGCAGTTCGTCAGCCCCGACCACGCCGCCGCGTCTGCCGCCGCCGTCGGCGCCGGCAACGACGTGATCATGGCGACGCCGAGGTTCTTCGAGGGCGCGCAGGAGGCCGTCGCCGACGGCCGGATCGACGTGGCACGGCTCGACGACGCGGTACGGCGCGTCCTGCGCCTCAAGGTCGACCTCGGGCTGTTCGAGGACCCGCGCGCGCCCGTCGCCGAGCGCATCGAGGCGGTCGTCGGGTCCGCCGCGCACCGCGACCTGGCGCTCGACGTCGCGCGCGGCTCCCTCGTGCTGCTGGAGAACGACGGCACGCTGCCGCTCGACCCGGCCCGCCCGCACCGCGTCGCCGTCGTCGGGCCGAACGCCGACGACCCGCACGCCCAGCTCGGCGACTGGGCCGGTGCGTCGGGCCAGGTGAGCTGGATCCGCGACGGCCACCCGCGCGAGCTGACCGAGACGGTGCTGGACGGGCTGCGCGCCGTCGCGCCGGCGTCGTGGGAGGTCACCTACGCCCGGGGCGCGAACGTCGTGGAGCTGGGCCCCGACCCGGACGGCACCCACTACCCCGACGGGCAGCCCCGGCCGCCGGCCGCGCTGCCCGCCCCGTCCGACCCGGCCCTGCTGGCCGAGGCGGAGGAGGCGGCCCGCGCCGCGGACGTCGTCGTCGCCGTGCTGGGCGACGAGGTCGCGCTCGCCGGCGAGGGGAAGTCCACCGCCACCCTGGAGCTCCAGGGCGGCCAGGTGGAGCTGCTGGAGCGGCTGGTCGCGACCGGCACGCCCGTGGTCGTCGTCCTCGTCGCCTCCAAGCCGCTCGTGCTGCCCGCGGCCGTGGCCGAGGCCGCCGCCCTGGTGCACGCCGCCAACCCCGGCATGCGCGGCGGCCGGGCCGTCGCGGAGCTGCTGCTCGGGCTGGTCGAGCCGACCGGCCGCCTGCCGATCTCCTACGCCCTGCACGCCGGGCAGCAGCCCGTCTTCTACCACCAGGTGCGCGGCCAGCACGGCACGCGGTACGCCGACCTCACGCAGCGCCCGCCGTACGTGTTCGGCGAGGGCCGGTCGTACACGACCGTCGAGTACTCGGGTCTCGTGCTGGACGCCGCCGACGTGGCGGCCGACGGCGTGGTGCGCGGCCGCGTCACCGTGGCCAACACCGGCCCCCGCCCGGCGGTCGAGACCGTGCAGGTCTACGTGAGCGACAAGGTCACGTCGGTGACGTGGGCCGACCGCGAGCTCAAGACGTTCCGCCGCGTGCCGCTGGCGCCCGGCGAGCGCGTCGTCGTCGAGGTCGAGGTGCCCGCCACGGACTGCACGATCGTCGACGCCGGCGGGCGCCGCGTCGTCGAGCCCGGCGAGTTCGAGATGCTCGTCGGTCCGAGCTCGCGCCGCGACGACCTCCTGGTCGCTCTCTTCCGCATCTCCTGACGGCTTCCGGCGCCGGGCGTCCTCGTCGGCGCGGTCAGTCTCAGTCCTCCCGGCGGCGCCGCGCGGCGGCGAGCAGCGCGAGCCCGACGCCGGTCACGACCAGCGCCGCGATCGCCCACCCGACCACCTGCGCGCCCGTGACCGGCAGCGGCCCGGACGCCGACGGGGGCGCGGTCGTCGTGCTACCGGGGTCCCCGGGGCCGGGCGGCACCGCGGGGGCGCCCGACGTGGGGCCGGGCGACGACGGCACGCCGGACGCGCTCGGCGACGGGCTCGGCGACGGGCTCGGCTCCACGATGAGGATCTGCGCCTCGTCGGTGTCGTTGGGTTCGACCGTGTCCGGCTCGTCGTGGGTGACGACGCCGTCCACGGGCAGCACGTCGCCGGGGCTGCCGGTCGCCGTCCCGACGACCCGGTACACGACCGCCTCGCCCGGCGCGAGGTCCCCGACGTCGAGCGTCAGCGAGCCGACCACCCCGTCGGGCGGCTGTGGCCTCCCGGCCGGCCAGGACACCGCCACCCCGCTGTAGTCCGTGAGCCCGGGCGGCACGTCGAGCACGGCCACGACGTCGGTGGCGTCCCCTGGCCCCTCGTTGCGCACCGTCGCGGTGAGCTCCGCGCGCTCGCCGGACAGGTGGGTCTGCGTGGGCGGCGACAGCACCAGCGAGACCTCGGTGCCCGGCGGCGCGACGACCTCGCCGCAGCTCTCGCCCTCGTTGTCCACGGCGGCCGGGTCGAGGGAGCCGGAGCCGACCAGCGCCGAGTTGCACAGGTTCTCGCCCGCCTGGTCGGCGGCCACGTCGAACGTCACGAGCACCGACGCCGACTCCCCCACCGGGATCCGGCCCACCGGACAGCGCACGATCGTCTCGGTGTCGCCGTTCGGGAGGCCGTGCGTCTCCGGGACGGGACAGTCGGCGCCGCCCTCGAGCTCCGCGGACACGAACGTCATGCCGCCGGGCACGGTGTCCGACACGACGACGTCCTCGGCGACGGACGGCCCGGCGTTGCGCATCGTCAGCCGCCACGTCGCCGGGCTCCCGGCGACCATCGGGTGCGGTTCGACGAGGTCCTTGACGAGGCTGGTGTCCGAGACGTGCTGGACGGTCAGCGTCAGCGGGGCCTCGTTGTCCTCCTCCGTGGTCTCCGGCGTGTCCGAGCGGATCACCGCCCGGCCGGAGTAGCTGCCCGCGGGGGTGTCGCCGGGGACGTGCACGGTCACGACGTTGGTGGTCGCGCCCCCTGCCTCCCACCGGGCCCCGGGCGTCAGGGGCTCGCAGTGCAGCACGTACCGGAAGTCCTCCCACGACGCCGTCGTGGGGTCGTCGGGCGGCGTGCGGTTCCAGGTGCAGTCGTTGAACGGCACGTCGACGCTGTCCGCGTAGGGCACGAACCCCGGCGGGAAGACGGTGTCGCCGTTCGTCCCGTCGGCGGTGGACGGGCCGTTGTTCACGGCGAAGCCGGTGAACGTCACGTCCTGGCCGGCCGCCGGCGTCAGCGTGCTCGCGGAGGCGGAGATACCGAGGTTCGTCACGCGCCGCACGTCGACGTCGGCCGTGGCGGTGTTGTCGTCCGGCGCGGCCTCGTTCGCCAGCAGGCCGACCGTGGCGGTGTTCGTCGCCGTGCCCGCCGCCAGCGTGTCCGGCGTGGAGGCCACCACGTGGATCGTGGCCGAGCCGCCCGCCGGGACCGCGCCCAGCCTGCACGCGATCTCCTGCCCGGGCCCGTCGGGCACCTGCGGCCGGGCCTCGGTCTCGTCCACCGGCGTCGTCTGCGGCGGCGTGCACTCCGACAGGGCGTCCACCAGCGTGAACCCGGCCGGCAGGGAGTCGGTGACGACCGCGTGCTCCACGCCGGACGCCCCCGAGTTCACGACGGTCAGCGTGTACCCGACCGTACCGCCCGCGTTGACGGTGGCCGCGTCGGGCGTCTTGACCAGGTGGAGGTCGGCGATCTCGACGACGTCGACCGCGGCGGCGTCCTGCACGCTCGTCGCACCGCCGGCCAGCGGGGTGCCGGTGGTGGCCGTGGCGGTGTTCGGCACCTGCTCGGCGAACCGGTCGCCCCCGTTGAGGTTGTTGGCGTCCGGGTCCAGCGTGCCGTGCACGGTGACGACCACCGGGGCGGGCGCGGTCGCCCCCGACCAGCCGTGCACCGTGCCGAGCGAGCACGAGAGCGCGCTGCGCACGCCCCCGCCCGGCTCCACCACGGGGGTGATCGTGCAGGTTCCGCTGCCGGTGCTGGCCCCGGTGGCGACGAAGCCGAGCGGCAGCAGGTCCTCGACGACGACGTCCTGCGCGTCCGCGTAGCCCGCGCCGGGCCGGGCGGCCTCGGGCACGGCGACCGCGATGCGGTAGGTGAAGGCGCCGCCGGCCACGAACGAGTCGTGCGTGCCGGTGGCCTCGTCCGGGTTGGGGACGGTGCCGGTCGCCGTCTTGGTGACGGCCAGGTCGGTCACGGGGGCGCCCACGACGGTGGACGCCTGCTGCGTGTTGTTCGTGAGGTCGGTGTCCGGGGTGGAGCTCGAGACCTGCGCCGTCTTCACGTAGGTGCCCGGGTCGACGTAGCTCGCCACCTCCAGGACGTAGTCGATGTCGACCGACTCGCCGGGCGCGAGGTCACGGCCGTCCAGGGTGCAGACGATCTCCCGTGCCGTCGCGGTGCAGTCCGTGGGCAGCGTCCCGGGGTCCACGAGCACGCCGTCCTCGGTGCGCTCGATGCGCAGGGTCACGTCGCGGGCGACCGACGGCCCCTCGTTGGACACCGTGAGCTGGACCCGGCGATGGGTGCCGGGGCCGGTCGCGTCCGGGTCCACGGGCTCGACGGAGAGCCCGGTGACCGCCACGTCCGCCTCGGCGACCACGGTGCTGGACGCCTGCGCGCTGTTGTTCGCCAGGTTGTTGTCGGGGTTGGTCTCCATGTTCCCCGTGACGACCGTGGCCGCGTTCACCAGCGTGGCCCCGGCCGCGACGTCCGGCGCCACGTCGACCGTGACCTCGACCGTCGCCGACGTCCCGGCGTCCAGGTTGGCCCCCAGCTGGCAGGTGAGCGTCTGCCCGCTGGTGCCGCAGGTGACGCTCTGACCGCCGCCGGAGGTGACGGTCGCGCCCTGGAAGGTCATGCCGTCCGGCAGCGTGTCCGTGAGGACCGGGCGGAGGGCGGCGAGGTTCTCGGTGACGTCGCCGGGGTCGTTCGTGTTGGTCACGACGAGGTCGTAGGTGGCGGTGCCGCCGGCCGTCACGGTGGCGTCCGCCGTCTTGGCGAGCGACAGGTCCACGAACGGGAGCCCGCTGAGCGTCCACGACGCCTCGTCGTTCGACGGGTCGGTGTCCCCCGGCGCGTCGATCGTGACCGTCTGCACGACGTCCGGACCGCCCGCGAGCACCTCGTCGGCCTGCATCGCCACGGTGACGACGGCGGTCTCGCCGGGCGCGACCGGGCCGGGCACCGTGCACGTGAACCCGTCCGCGGTGACGTCCGCCGCGCACCCGGTGACGGGGTCCGCCCCGCGCAGGTCCAGCGCGTCCGGCAGGGCGTCGCTCACGTCGATGTCCCGCGCCGCGGACGGGCCGTTGTTGGTGATCGTGATCCGGTAGTCGACCGGCCGCGGCGCCTCGGCCGGCAGGGTCGTGCGGTTGGCCGTCTTGGTCACGGCGAGGTCGTACTCGGCGCGCACCGCGGTGTCGGACGTGGCGGTGTCGTTCCCGCCCGCCGGGTCGGTGGACGTGGACGTCGCCGTCGCGGTGTTGCGGAGCGTGCCGGTCGTCCCGGGCGCCACGAGGCCGGTCACCGTGATCGTCACCGCCGCTCCCGCCGTGCCCGCGCCGGCGGACGGCAGGGCGCCGACCGGGCACGTGACCGTCCGGTCCTCGACGGTGCACGCGTCGCCGCGGGACGTCGTCGCCCCGATGCCGGTGACCCCGTCGGGGACGGCGTCCGTGACCACCACCCCGGTCGCGTCCGCGGGCCCGTAGTTCGTGGCGGTCACCGTCCACGCGATGCTCCGGCCCGCCACCACGTCGGCCGGGCCTGCCTTGGTGACCCGGACGTCGGCCTCCGGGTCGGCCGCCGTCACGGTCGCCGTCGCGGTGTTGTCGCCGGTCGCCTGGTCGGGCGTCGCCGACGTCACGGTCGCCGTGTTGCCGACCGTGACGCCCTCCGTGAGGTTCGTCGCGAGCGTCCCCGTCACGGTCACGGTCGCCGTCGCGCCCGCGGGGAGCGTGTCGAGCGTGCAGGTCGCCCCCCGGCCGGTCGGCTCCTCGCACGCGGGGGCCGACCCGTCCGCCGACGTGATCGTCGCGCCGGTGAGCGTGGCCCGGCCGGCGTCGTCGAGCGCGTCGGTGATCCGCACGGCACGTGCGTCGGACGGCCCGGCGTTCGACACCCGGAGGGTCCAGGTCGTCTCGGCGCCCGGGCCGGCCGTCGTCGGGGACGCCGTCTTGGTGACCGACAGGTCGGCCCGCCGCGCGAGCGTGACGGTGGCGCCGGAGACGTTGTTCACGGGCGTCGGGTCCAGGGACGACGTGCTCACCGTCGCGACGTTGGTCAGGGACGTCGCCGTCGAGCCCGACGACGTCGTGCCGGTGAGGGTCACGGTCGCGGTCGCCCCGTCGGCGAGGTCACCGAGCGCGCAGCTCACGGTCCCGTCGGCCACGGCGCAGGTCCCGGCCGTGGACGTCGCGGTCACCCCGTCCCAGCCGGCGGGCACCGGGTCCGTGACCGTCACGTCCGTGGCGGCGTTCGGCCCGTCGTTGCGGACGACGAGCGTCGCGGTCACGTCCTGACCGACCGCCGCCGGGTCGGGGGACATCGTCTTGGTGACCGACACGTCGGCCTGCCGCGCCACGTCCACGCTCGCGGGCGGGGTCGTGTAGCGCGCTGCCGTCCCGGTGGTCGCCGTCGCGTAGTCGAGGTTCGCGAGGTTCGCGACGGTGGTCCCGCCCGCGTCGTCGTCCAGCGTCACCTGGAACGCGTAGGCGGGCGCCGCGCCGATGTCGACCGTGCCCCCGGCCGACGCCGTCGCCCCCGTCCCCACGCGGACGCGCACCGTCCGCCCGTCGACCTCACCCCGGTCGTCGCCCGCGCCGTCGGTGAGCTCGCCCGGCGGCGACACCGGCGACGCGAGGTAGCGCAACGACCCCGGCACGTAGGAGGTGCCGGGCGGCAGGTCGTCCTCCGACACGGCGTCGACGGCGGGGTCCTGCCCCGTGTTGGAGTAGTGGACCGTGTACTCCAGCGTGTCGCCCGGGCGGGCCGGACTGTGCCCGCTGAGGTTCACGACCGTCTTGGCCGACGCCGTGAAGTCGGGGGCGTAGAGGTTGATCGCCAGGCCCACCACCCCCGGGTAGTAGACGTCCCCGTTGCTGGAGAACGTGAAGGTCGCGCTCGTGGCGCCGTTCGGGATCACCCCCGAGGCGCCGAGGTTCTTCACGTCGAACCCGAGCATGTTCCGGTGCGCGGGCGTGCGCGTGGCGACCGACGACCCGTTGGTGTCGTTGGTGGAGTCGAAGAAGTTGGAGCCCGGCGACGCCGCCGTCGCCAGCTGGGTGCTGTCGAGCCTCGTGTAGTCGCCGGTCTGCGACAGGTCGCCCTCGTAGGCCACCATCGTCAGCTGCGCGTCGACCGTGCCCGACCGGGGCGCGAGGAACCCCGAGACCTGCACCGACTGCGGGCTCCTGTTGCTCACGACGTCGAACCCGTCGAACACCGTGAGGTTGCGCAGCGGCAGGCCGGGGGCCGAGTACGCGACCGTGAGCGCCCAGCCGGCGTACCGGTCCTGCCCGGTCGCAGCGGCGACGTTCGCGCCCCAGTAGCTCCCGTTGCCCGCGGACCTGACGATCGCCGTGACGTCGGCGAACCGCTGGTACGCGCCGTAGCTCGAGGTGTTCGGGCCGAACTGGTCGCGGGCCGCCGTCGACGCCGCGACCGTGCGGTAGCCGGAGTCCCCGGGGGCGCGCAGCGACATCGCGCCGATCGCGCTCGCGGACGCGCTCTGCCCTCCGGCGCCGGCGTCCAGCCGCGCGCCCCAGTACAGGCCCGCCCACAGCACGGTCGCGCCCTCGGGCAGGTCGAGCCGGGACGCGGACGAGTTCGTCGTCCCGGGCGTCCCGTCGGCGTCGAGCTGCGTCATGGTGAAGGCGTTGTTGTCCGCGGCCGCGCCGTTCTGCGCGCTCGTGCAGGACGAGGACGCGCTGCACGTCAAGAGGTTGTTGCCGACGGTCGTGAGCGCGCCGTTGGCGTTGGTCGAGAACTTGACCGTGAACGGCTGCGTGGGGGCCGCCGACGCGGGCGCCGCCGCGGGCAGCGTGAGGGTGACGAAGGCCAGCGCGAGCGCACCCAGGGCCGCAGCCGCACGCCGGATCGCAGTACCCATGCCGCCTCCGCCCTTCATGGCGAGACTAGGGGCAGGCGGCGGTGCAGGCGCGGGCAGCCGGGGCCGACGGCTTGACACGGTACCCCCTAGGGGTATGGTGGACCCATGACCGACACCGGCACGCCCCTCCCCGACCTCGCGGCCGACGGCGGCCACCCGCACGACGGGCCGCACGGCTACGCCTCCGACAAGGAGGCCTACCTCAAGCGCATGCGCCGCATCGAGGGTCAGGTGCGTGGCATCGCCCGCATGATCGACGAGGACGTGTACTGCATCGACATCCTCACCCAGGTGTCCGCCGTGACCAAGGCGCTGCAGGCCGTGTCGATCGGCCTCGTCGAGGACCACCTGGGCCACTGCGTCGTCGACGCCGCCCGCGCCTCCGAGGCCGAGGGCGCCGCGAAGGTCAAGGAGGCCGCCGACGCCATCGGCCGCCTCGTCCGTTCCTGATCCACCCGCCGATCCACCCTCGACGAAGGAGCACGTATGAGCACCGTCACCACCCTGGGCGTCACCGGCATGACCTGCGCCAACTGCGTCGCGCACGTCACCAAGGACCTCTCCGCCGTCCCGGGCGTCGTCGACGTCAGCGTCGAGCTGCACGTCGGCGGCACCTCCGACGTCGCGGTCTTCTCCGACGCCCCGCTCGACGAGGCCGCGCTGCGTGAGGCCGTGGACGAGGCCGGGTACGACGTCGCGTCGGTCGCCGTCCAGCAGGACGCGCTCGCCGCCCAGCAGGCGGCGCAGGCGCCCGCCCGGCAGCACGCCCACGACGGGGCCTGCGGCTGCGGCCACGAGCACGCCGCGCGCGAGCACAAGACGTACGACCTGACCGTGCCCCCGCGCGCCTGAGCCGCACCGCTCGCCCCCGCGAGCCACCCCGCGGACCGCCTGCCGAACCGTCGCCCGCTCCCCGAGCGTCCGCGACCCAGGCCCTCCGCGCCGCGCCGTCGTCGCCCCGACGCGGCGCCCCCACCGCGACCCCGCCACCCCGGTCGTCGCGGGTGACCTCCACCCAGCACCTCAGGGAGTCACCCTCATGAGCACCCCCACGTCCTCGCCGGTCGAGCCGGCAGGACCTGCCCCGGCCACGCCGCCGATCCTCGAGATCGACCTCGCCATCGAGGGCATGACCTGCGCCTCGTGCGTGGCCCGCGTCGAGAAGCGGCTCAACCGCGTCGACGGCGTCACCGCCACCGTCAACCTGCCGCTCGAGAGCGCGCACGTCGAGCTCACGTCGCCCGTCGACGACGCCGCGCTGGTCGAGGCCGTCGAGAAGGCCGGCTACGGCGCCCGCGTCACCGGCCGCCGCGACGTCGCCCGGCCCGTGCCGGACCCTCAGCCGGCTCCGGTGCACCCCGAGCCCGACACCTCCGCCACCGCGCCCGCCCCGTCCGACGCGCAGCGCGCCCCGGCCCGCCCGTCGTCGGACACGTCGGCTCCGGGCGACGCCCGCGGGGCCGACCTGCGCCGGCGGCTCGTCGCGTCCGCGGTGCTCACCGTGCCGGTGGTGGCGCTGTCGATGATCCCCGCGCTGCAGTTCACGGGCTGGCAGTGGGTGGTCGCCGCCGCCGCGCTGCCGGTCGTGACGTGGGGCGCGTGGCCGTTCCACACCGCGGCGGCGCGGGCCGCCCGGCACGGCGCGTCCACGATGGACACCCTGGTCTCGCTCGGAATCATCGCCGCGACCCTGTGGTCGGTGTGGGCGCTCACGCTCGGCGGCACGGGCGAGCTCGGCATGCGGATGCGGCCGTCGCTGATCCCGTCCGAGTCCGGCGGCACCCCCGAGCTGTACTTCGAGGTCGCGGCCGTCGTCACGACGTTCCTGCTCGCCGGCCGGTACGCCGAGCACCGCTCGCGCCGCCGCGCGGGCGACGCCCTGCGCTCCCTGCTGGAGCTGGGCGCCAAGGACGCCGAGCGGGTGCGGCTCGCCCCCGACGGCACGCCGCTGACCGGGCCCGACGGCGGGCGCGTCACCGAGCGCGTGCCCGTCGCGGACCTCGCCGTCGGCGATGTGTTCGTCGTGCGGCCGGGCGAGAAGGTCGCCACCGACGGCGAGGTGGTCGAGGGCGCGAGCGCCGTCGACACGTCGCTGCTCACGGGCGAACCGGTCCCGGTCGACGTCGCCCCCGGGGACGCCGTCACCGGCGCGACCGTCAACACGTCCGGCCACCTGCTGGTGCGCGCCACGCGCGTGGGCGAGGAGACCACGCTCGCGCAGATCGGGCGGCTCGTGTCCCAGGCGCAGACCGGCAAGGCCCCCGTGGCCCGGCTCGCCGACCGCATCTCCGCCGTCTTCGTGCCGATCGTCATCGGGCTGTCCGTGCTCACCCTGGTGGGCTGGCTGCTGGCCGGCGCCGACGTGCAGCTCGCGTTCACCGCCGCCGTCGCCGTCCTGATCATCGCCTGCCCCTGCGCCCTCGGGCTGGCGACGCCCACCGCGCTGCTGGTCGGCACCGGCCGCGGCGCGCAGCTCGGCATCCTCATCAAGGGCCCGGAGATCCTGGAGTCCACCCGCCGCGTCGACACCGTCGTGCTCGACAAGACCGGCACCGTCACCGAGGGCCGCATGGAGGTGGAGCGCGTCGTCGCCGGCGCCGCCGGCGAGCGAGAGGTGCTCGCCTACGCCGGCGCCGTCGAGGCACTCAGCGAGCACCCGATCGCCCACGCGGTGGCGGCCGCCGCCACGGAGCTGTCAGGACGAGCGCAAGGTACGCCGCGCGCGGAGCCTGACACGTCCGGGGGGACGGGGGCGGACGGCGTCGGGATCGGCGCGCTGCAGGCGTTCGACTTCCGCGCCACGCCGGGCGGCGGCGTCGAGGCGGTCGTGCGACGGGCGCACTCGGGCCTCACCGGGCTGGGGGTCGACGGCGGGCTCAACGCCCGGCGCGTGCTCGTCGGGCAGCCCTCGTGGTTGGCCGGGCAGGGCGTCGCGTTCGACGGCGACGGGACGGACGGGCTGGCCGCCGCGTTCGACGACGCCGAGGCGACCGGGGCGAGCGCCGTCGTCGTCGCGTGGGACGGCGCGGCCCGCGGCGTCGTCGTGCTGCGCGACCCGGTGAAGGCGACCTCCGCCGAGGCCGTCCGCGAGCTGCGCGACCTCGGCCTGCGGCCCGTGCTGCTCACCGGCGACGGCGAGGGCGCGGCCCGCGTCGCCGCCCGCGAGGTCGGCATCGCCGACGAGGACGTCATCGCCCGCGTGCTCCCGCAGGACAAGGCCGCGGTCGTGACCCGGCTGCGCTCCGAGGGCCGGGTCGTGGCGATGGTCGGCGACGGCGTGAACGACGCCGCCGCGCTCGCCACCGCCGACCTCGGGCTCGCGATGGGCACGGGCACGGACGTCGCGATCGAGGCGAGCGACATCACGCTCGTGCGCGGCGACCTGCGCTCGGCCCCCGCCGCCGTCCGCCTGTCGCGCGGCACGCTGCGCGTGATCAAGCAGAACCTGTTCTGGGCGTTCGCCTACAACGTGGCGGCGATCCCGCTCGCCGCGGCGGGGCTGCTCAACCCGATGATCGCCGGGGCGGCCATGGCCGCGTCGTCCGTCATCGTCGTCGGCAACTCGCTGCGCCTGCGCCGGGCCGGCTGACCCCTGCTGACCCTCGTGTGCCGTGAGCATGTCGGTGGCCCTGTTCCGGTCGCGGAACAGGGCCACCATCATGCTCACGGCACGGACCCCGATCAGCGGAAGCGGCGACCCTCGTCGCGGCGGTAGGCGCCGACGGCCAGGACGGCGAACAGCAGCGTCCAGCCGAGCAGCACCACCCACGCGAGCCCGTATGCGGGCTCGCCGGTGAGCGCCTGCACCAGCAGGTCACGACCGGCGCGTGTCGGCGTGGCCTGCGAGATCGCGTCCAGCCACGACGGGAACGCCTGCGGCGGCAGGAACAGGCCGCCCGCGAACGCCAGCGGGAACAGCACCGCCTGCACCACCGGCAGCGCGGCCTTGGCGGACAGCGAGTAGCCCACGGCCATGCCCAGCAGCACGAACGGCACGGAGACCAGCAGGATCGTGCCCACCCCGGCGAGCAGCTGCCCGAACGTCACCGTCGCGGCGGTGAACAGCCAGCCGATGAGGATGAGCGGCACCAGCCCGAACAGCGCGAAGATCGCGCCGTTGCCGATCCGCGCGACCATCCGCGGGCCGGGGCCGGCGGGCAGCGAGCGCAGGAACGGGTCGAACGGGAGCTGCCGGTCCTCCGCCACGCCCAGCCCGTAGGTGAACAGGCTGGCCGAGCAGACGGCGAACAGGCCGAGGCTCGCCACCGACATCGTGGCCCAGAGCGGGTTGTTCGCGACGTCGCGCTGCGGCACGACGAAGAAGAACATCGCCAGCGCGGGGAACAGCATGTTGCCCAGCACCGCGATGGGCACGCGCACCGTCTCGAGGAACTGGTAGCGCAGGTGCAGCCAGGTCAGCCGCAGCGGTCCCGGGGCCGTCCCCGCCCGGGCGGGGGTCGTCGTCGCGCTCATCGTGCCGCCTCCGTCACCATCTCCTCGAACGCCTCCTCGAGGCTCGCGCCCCGGATGCGGAGGTCGTGGAAGTCCACGTCGTCGCGCACCAGCGACCGGACGAGCTCGTCGGCGTCCGCCGTGTACAGCTCCTGCGTGCCGTCGTCGAGTCGTTCCGCGCGCACGACGCCGGGCCACGCGGCCAGGTCGGCCGTCGCCCGCAGCGCCACGCGCCGCAGGCCCACACGCCGCAGGATGGCGTCGAGCGTGTCGTCCGCCCGCACCACGCCGCGGTCGATGACGACGACGCGCTGCGCCAGCGCCTGCACCTCCTCGAGGTAGTGGCTGGTGAGCAGCACCGTGCCCCCGGCCGCGTGGTAGGCGCGGACGGCGTCCCACAGCGCCTGGCGGGCGCCGACGTCGAGGCCGGTGGTGGGCTCGTCGAGCAGGACGACGCGCGGCCGCCCCACGAGCGACAGCGCGACGGCGAGCCGCCGCTTCTGCCCGCCGGACAGCGCCCCCGTCTGCCGCCGCGCCAGGTCGGTGAGCCCGAACTGCTCCAGCAGCTCGCCGGTGGGCACCGGGTCGGCGAAGTGCCCGCCGACGAAGTCGACGACCTCGCCCACCCGCAGCGTGGCGGGCAGCCCCGTCTCCTGCGGGGTGATGCCGAGCCCGGCGCGGCTGGCGGCGTCGCGCGGGTCGCCGCCCAGCAGGCGCACGGTGCCGGCGTCCGGGCGGCGCTGGCCGCTGACCAGCGAGAGCAGCGTGGACTTGCCGGCGCCGTTGGGCCCGAGCAGGCCCACGAGCTCGCCGGGGCCGACGTCGAGCGACACGTCGTCGAGCGCGACGACGTCGCCGAACCGCCGGGTGACGCCGCGCACGGCGACGACGGCCGCGGCGGGGGGTGCGGCGGGGGGTGCGAGCGGCGCCCCGGCCAGGGCGGGGGCGCGCTCCGGGGGTCGGGTGCGGGTCATGATCCGGCTCCTCTCAGCAGGCCGGTGAGGGCCTCTTGGTAGTCCTCGAAGGCGCGACGCCCGTGCGGGGTGAGCGCGAGGTATGTCGCGGGGGTACGACCCTCGTGGGTCTTGGTGACGCGGACGTAGCCCGCGTCCTCGAGCTTGCGCAGGTGGGTGGACAGGTTGCCGGCGGTCATGTCGAGCAGCTTCTGCAGCTTGGGGAAGCTCAGCTCGTCACCGGCGTCCAGGGCGGCGAGCGTCGCGACGACCCGGAGCCGGGCGGGCGCGTGGATGACCGGGTCGAGGGCGTCAGCCACGGCCCACCTCCGCGTCCGCGCGGCGCCGGCGGCGGCGCCGCACGATCCGCAGGTGCTCGACGGCGGCCATCACGAGGAAGCCACCGCCGCCCGCGAACGCCATCACCAGGTAGGTGAGGGGCAGGCCGGCGAGCGTGGCGGCCGCGGCGACCAGCAGGATCCACGCGCCGAGGACGAAGAGGCTGCGGTCGTCGAACGCGACCGCCCCGCCCAGGTACAGGAGCCCGACGACGAGGCACGCGCCCCCGTTGCTGACCAGGCCCATGAGCTCGCCGTCGGCGCCGGCGCGGGCGAGCCCACCGAGGAACGCGCTGAAGGTGAGGAAGCCGAGCATCCACGCCCAGCCGTACATCGCGCCCGTGCGGGCGGAGACGCCGCGCGTGCCCGAGGTGCGGCTCATGGTGTGCACCATGGTGAAGACGACGGCCGCCGCGAGCGCGCCGGCGAAGACCCAGTACGCCCAGGCCTCCGGCTGCTCGCGTCCCTGCGCGCTGGACCACAGCACCAGGTAGCCGGCGAGCCACGCGACGCCCCACACCCCGTAGAGCGCGCGGCCGTCCGGCCCGAGGGCGGCACGGGCGCGGTCCTGCTGCTCGCGGATGAGCCGCAGGGAGTCGGCGGCGGCCAGCCCGGCGTCGTCGTCGCCGGGACGGTCAGGGTGGTCGGTCATCGCTACCTCGCAGAGGACTGAACAGAGAACTTTGTGCTGCAAACTGCTTTGTCGATCATGGCACCGAGCAGCTCCACGCACAAGACCCCAATAATGTGATATCACTTTGCTATCGCGTCGCCGGACCGCCCGGCCCCGAGCACAGGAGCTGCCATGCCCGAGAGCACCGCCCCCGTCCAGGACTCCGTGGGCGGCGAGCCCACCGGACGGCCCGTCGGCCACGACGGCACCCGCGTCGACGTCGCGGAGCGCCCCGCCTGGTCCGTCGGCGCGGGCGGCGCCGTCCTCGGCGTGGTCGTGTCGCTGCTCGTCCTGGCCCTCGGCACGCTCGGCGCCGTCTCGAGCGACGCCCCGGCCATGGTGGGGGTGCTGGCGGCCGGCCTGCTGCTCGCGCTCGCCGTGCTCACCGGCATCTCGGTGATCAGCCCCGGCGAGACGCTGGTCGTGCAGCTCTTCGGCCGCTACCTCGGCACGATCCGTCGCACGGGCCTGGTCATGACCGTCCCGCTGAGCACGAGGCGCCGCGTCTCCGTGCGGGTGCGGAACTTCGAGACCAGCGAGCTCAAGGTCAACGACGCCGACGGCAACCCCATCAACATCGCCGCGATCGTCGTCTGGCAGGTCGCGGACACCGCCAGGGCGAGCTTCGCCGTCGAGGACTACGACGACTTCGTCTCCGTGCAGGCGGAGTCGGCGCTGCGGCACGTCGCCATGTCCCACCCGTACGACGGCGGCGACGGCGTCGAGTCGCTGCGCGGCGCCACGGAGCTCGTGTCCGGGGAGATCGCGACCGAGGTCGCGGCCCGCGTCGCCGTCGCCGGCGTCGAGGTCGTCGAGGCCCGCATCTCCAACCTCGCCTACGCCCCCGAGATCGCCCAGGCCATGCTGCAGCGCCAGCAGGCCGGCGCGATCATCGCCGCCCGGTCGCGCATCGTCGAGGGCGCCGTCTCGATGGTGGAGGACGCGCTGAACCGCCTCGAGTCGGACGGCGTCGTCACGCTCGACGACGAGCGCCGCGCCACCATGGTGTCCAACCTGCTGGTGGTGCTGTGCGGCGAGAGCCGCGCCACGCCCGTCGTCAACGCGGGATCGCTGTACCAGTGACGCCCGCCGCCCCTGCACCGGGGGACGTGCCCGGGGACGACTCCGCGTCCCCGGGCACCGAGCGCCCCGAGGGTCCCGGGCGCCCCGCCCGGCCTGCACGCAAGCAGGTGCTGCTGCGCCTCGACCCCGCGATCCACGACGCCGTCGCCCGCTGGGCCGCCGACGACCTGCGCAGCGTCAACGCCCAGATCGACCTGCTGCTGCGCCGCGCGCTCAAGGACGCCGGTCGGCTGCCGCGCGACGCGGCACCCGCCCGGCGTCCGGGCCGTCCCCCGTCCACCTGATCGTCCAGGGGCGGGTGCTATAACCGGACGGTGGCCGACCCGCAGACGATGACGCCCGCGGCGCGACGCCGCACCACCGCCGAGATCTGGATCGTGCTGGGCCTCAGCCTGGGGCAGAGCGGCGTGTACGCGCTGGTCAACATCGTCGCGCGGCTCACGGCCGAGACCCCGCTCGCGGAGCAGTCCGCGACCCTCAACGCGAGCCAGTCCGACCGCTCGCTGCTCGACCTCACCTACCAGCTGCTGGGGATCTTCTTCGCGCTGGTCCCGGTCGCGCTGGCGCTGTACCTGCTCAGCGGGCGGGCCGGCGCCACGTGGCGGGGCACGCGTCGCCGGATCGGCCTCGACTGGGGTCTCGAGGGAGCCCGGCCGGGCCGCGACGTCGCGTGGGGGTTCGCGCTCGCCGCCGCCATCGGCATCCCGGGCCTCGCGTTCTACGGCCTCGGCCGCCTGCTCGGCATCACCGTCCAGGTGCAGGCCAGCGCCCTGAACGAGCACTGGTGGACCGTGCCTGTGCTGATCGTCGCCGCCCTGCAGAACGGGCTGCTCGAGGAGGTCGTGGCCGTCGCGTACCTGCACGAGCGCACCCGCGACCTCGGCTGGTCCCGCCTGTGGTTCGTCGTGTGGAGCTCGTTGCTGCGCGGCTCCTACCACCTGTACCAGGGCATCGGGCCGTTCTTCGGCAACGTCGTGATGGGCGTCGTCTTCTCCTGGTTCTACACCAGCCGCTGGGGGCGGCAGCGGGTCGTGCCGCTCGTCGTCGCGCACACCCTGCTCGACGTCGTCGCGTTCGTCGGCTACGCGCTCCTGCCGCAGGAGTGGAAGGACGCGCTCGGTCTCTGACCCCCGCCGAGGTAGCTCGTCTCGAACTACCTCGGCGGGAGACGAGCTACCTCGGCGTGCGCAGGGCGTGCAGCCCCTCGCGGTGCGCGGCCTGCGCCTCCGGGTCGGGCAGCGGCAGCGAGGCCAGCAGCTGCTTGGTGTAGTCCTCGCGCGGACCGCCCAGCACCTGCTCGCCCGTCCCCTCCTCGACCAGGTGCCCGCGGTAGAGCACCGCGATGCGGTCGGCGAGGAGGTCCACGACGGCCAGGTCGTGCGACACGAAGAGGCAGGCGAAGCCCAGCTCCTTCTGCAGCTCGGCGAAGAGCTCCAGGACGCGCGCCTGCACGGACACGTCGAGGGCCGACGTCGGCTCGTCGGCGATGAGCAGCTCCGGGTCGAGCGCCAGGCCGCGCGCCAGCGACGCGCGCTGCCGCTGCCCGCCGGACAGCTCGTGCGGGTAGCGGTCGCCGTAGCTGCGGGGCAGCTGGACGGCCTCCAGCAGCTCGTCGACACGACCGCGCGCGGCCTCCGGGTGGCGTGCCCGACCGTGCACGACCAGCGGCTCGGCCACGCACTCGGCGATGGTCAGCAGCGGGTTGAACGACGTGGCCGGGTCCTGGAAGACGAAGCCCAGCCGCGGGCGCATCGCCTTGAGGTCACGCCCCTTGGCGCCGAGCATCTCCGTGCCGAGCACGCGCAGCGACCCGCCGCTGACGGGCGTGAGCCCGGCGATCGCGCGGGCGATCGTCGTCTTGCCCGATCCCGACTCCCCCACCAGCCCGAGCACCTCGCCCGGACGGATCGCGAGGTCCACGCCGTCCACGGCCGTGAACGCCGGCTGCCGGAACCGGCCCGGGTAGGTGATGGTCAGCCCCTCGGCCCGCACCACCGGCTCCGACGACTCCCACCCCGCGGGCCGGGACGCCGCGCGCTCGACGGCGCGGGCGGTGCCCTCCCCGACGCGCGGCACGGCCTTCAGCAGCGCCCTCGTGTAGTCGGCCTGCGGGTCGGCGAACAGGTCCTTGACCGGCGCCTGCTCCACGACCTTGCCCTGGTACATCACGGCGACGCGGTCGGCCAGGTCCGCCACCACGCCCATGTTGTGCGTGATGAGCACGATGGCGGTGCCCGTCTCGTCGCGCAGGTGGCGCAGCAGGTCGAGGATCTCGGCCTGGACGGTGACGTCCAGCGCCGTCGTCGGCTCGTCCGCGACGATGAGGCTCGGCCCCAGCACCAGCGCCATCGCGATGACGATGCGCTGTTTCTGCCCGCCCGAGAACTGGTGCGGGTAGTGGTCCACGCGGTGCTCCGGGTCGGGGATGCCGACCGTGCCGAGCACCTCGATCGCCCGCCGCCGCGCCTCCTTCTTCGACACGTCGCCGTGCGCCCGGATGCCCTCGGCGATCTGCCACCCCACCGTGTACACGGGGTTGAGCACGCTGGAGGGCTCCTGGAACACCATCGCCACGTCGCGGCCGCGCACCTGGCGCAGCTTCGCCGCCGAGACGGCGACGACGTCCGTGGTCGCGCCGTCGCGCCCGGTGAGCACGACGGCGCCGCTCGTGGTGGCCGTCTCCGGCAGGAGGCCCAGGATGGTCTTGGCCGTGACGGTCTTGCCCGAGCCGGACTCGCCGACGACGGCGAGCACCTCCCCCGGCTGGACGTCGAGGCTCACGCCGGCGACGGCCCGCACCGGGCCGGCGTCCGTGGCGAACGAGACCTCGAGGTCCCTGACCGACGCGACGGCGCCGTTCGGCGCGACCGCGCCGTTCGACGCTGCGGCGCTCGATGCGACGGCGCTCATGCGTCGTCTCCCTTCGGGTTCTCCTGCGAGTGCTCGGCGGACGCCGGGTTCTCCGGGTCGGAGGCGTCCGCCTCGACCGACGTCGCCGCGACCGCCCCCGCCACCTTGCCGGAGCGTGCGCGCGAGCGCAGGCGCGGGTCGGCCAGGTCGTTGAGCGACTCGCCCATGAGGGTCATGCCCATCGCCGCGAGGACGATGGCGAGACCCGGGAACAGCGCGGTCCACCAGATGCCGGAGGTGACGTCGGCGAGCGAGCGCTGCAGGTCGTAACCCCACTCGGCGGCCGCCGTCGGCTCGATGCCGAAGCCGAGGAAGCCGAGCCCCGCGAGCGTGAGGATCGCCTCCGACGCGTTGAGCGTGACGATCAGCGGCAGCGTGCGCGTGGAGTTGCGCAGCACGTGGCGGGTCATGATGCGCCAGTGCCCGGTGCCGAGCACGCGCGCCGAGTCGACGAACGCCTCCGCCTTGATCCGCACCACCTCGGCGCGCACCACCCGGAAGTACTGCGGCACGAACACCACGGTGATCGACAGCGCGGCGGCGAGGATGCCGCCCCACATGCTCGACTGCCCGCCCGAGATGACGATGGCGAGCAGGATGGCGAGCAGCAGGGACGGGAACGCGTAGATCGCGTCCGCGATCACCACGAGCACCCGGTCGAGCCAGCCGCCGAAGTACCCCGACACCAGGCCGAGCAGCACGCCCACGACGATCGACGCCACGACCGCGACCAGCACGACGAGCAGGGACGTCTGCGCGCCCCACACCACGCGGGACAGGACGTCGTAGCCGCCGACGGTGGTACCGAACCAGTGCTCCGCCGACGGCGGCTGCTGGGCACCGAACGCGACGCCGTCGCCGCTGCGCAGCTGCGACCAGCCGTACGGCGCCAGGAGCGGCGCGAAGACCGCGACCAGCACGAACAGCGTCGTCAGGACGAGGCCCGCGACGAGCATGCCCCGCTGGAGCCCGACGCTCTGGCGCACCTGGTGCACCACCGGCAGCTTCTTGAACCAGGCCCCGCGTCCGGCGACGTGCTCGGGGGCGGCGCCGGCCGTGCCGACGCTCGTGATCTCTCCGCTGGTCATCAGTACCTCACCCTCGGGTCGATCAGGGCGGCGAGGACGTCCACGAGGAAGTTCGTCACCGCCACGACCACGGCCATCAGCACCACGATCCCCTGCACGGCGACGAAGTCGCGCGCCTGGAGGTACTCCGACAGCTGGAAGCCGAGGCCGCGCCACTCGAACGTGGTCTCGGTGAGCACGGCGCCCACGAGCAGCATCGCGACCTGCATGCCGGCCACGGTGATGATCGGGATGAGCGCCGGACGCCACGCGTGCTTGCGCACGAGGCGGCTCTCCTTGACGCCCCGCGAGCGGGCCGCGTCGATGTAGCCGGTGCCGAGGGTGCCGATCATGTTGGTGCGCACGAGGCGCAGGAACACGCCGGCGGTGAGCAGGCCGAGCGCGATCGCCGGCAGCGCGGCGTGCGACAGCACGTCGAGCACGACCTCGGGGTCGCCCGTCTTGAACGCGTCGATCAGCATGAACCCGGAGTCGGCCCCGGCGAGCTGCATCGCGATCTCCCCGTCGGTGGACACGCGCCCGGCCACCGGGAACCAGCCCAGCCAGACGGAGAACACCAGCTTGAGGACGAGGCCGGCGAAGAACACCGGCGTCGCGTACGCGAGGATCGCGAGGATGCGGAGCACCGCGTCCGGCAGACGGTCGCGGAAGTAGCCGCTGACCATCCCGAACGGGACGCCCAGCACGAGAGCCACGAGGATCGCGTAGGACGCGAGCTCCAGCGTCGCCGTCCCGTAGGTGGTGAGCACCTCGGTGACCGGCCGGTTGTCGCTGATCGTGGTGCCGAAGTCGCCGGAGAAGATCCCGGTGAGGTACTCCCAGTACTGGACGATGATGGGTCGGTCGTAGCCGGCCGCATGGATCAGCTCGGCGAGCTGGTCGGGCGGAAGCTTGCCGCCCAGTGCGGCGGTGATGGGGTCACCGGTCGCGCGCATGAGCACGAAGACGGTGGTGACCAGGATGAACACGGTGGGGATGATGAGCAGGAAGCGCACCAGGACGTAGCGTCCCAGTGCGCTTCCTGCCGTGCTACGGGCAGCCACGAGAAGAGCTCAGTCCGTCTCTCAGCCCTTGGCCATCGCGGCGTAGCGGACCTTGAACGACGCGTCGAGCGTGTCCTCGACGCCCGTGACGTCGGCGCCGGTGACCGCGACCTGCGCACCCTGCAGGTACGGGACGGTCGACAGGTCCTCGGCCTCGGCCTCCTGGATCTGGCCCAGGAGCTCGGTGCGCTTCGCCTCGTCGGCCGTGACGGCCTGCTCGAGGATCATGTCCTCCACGTCCTGGTTCACGTAGTGGTTGCCCAGGAAGTTCTCCTTGAGGAAGAACGGCGTGAGGTAGTTGTCCGCGTCCGAGTAGTCCGGGAACCAGCCGAGCTGGTAGGCCGGGTAGACGTCGGACGTGCGGTCCTTGGAGTACTGCACCCACTCGGTGGTCTGCAGGTTGACCGTGAACAGGCCGCTCTCCTCGAGCTGGTCCTTGATGAGCGCGTACTCGTCGCCCGACGACGGGCCGTAGTGGTCGTTCGAGTACTGCAGGTTCAGCTCGACCGGGGTGGTGACGCCGGCGTCGTCGAGGCGCTTCTTCGCCGCGTCGGCGTCGGCGCCGCCCTGACCGTCGCCGTACATCTCCTTGAGGGGCTCCGTGGCGCCGGTCAGGCCGTCCGGGACGAAGGAGTACAGCGGGGTGTAGGTGCCCTTGTAGACCTGGTCGGCCAGGGCCTCGCGGTCGATGAGGTCGGCGACGGCCTGACGCACCGCGGTCGCCTTCTCGGGGTCGGCGTCCGGCTGCTTCTCGCCGTAGGGCTGGGTGTTGAAGTTGAACGTGATGTAGCGGATCTCGCCGCCGGGCCCGTCGACGACCTTCACCGCGTCGTCGCCGCGCAGGTCCTCGATGTCCGTGGGCGACAGCGACCGGAGGGCGACGTCCACCGAGCCGTCCTGCACCTCGAGCTTGAGGTTGGAGGCGTCCGTGAAGTACTTGGCGGCGACCTTCGGCGTCTTGGCCGCGCCGAGGATGCCCTGGTAGCCGTCGTACGCCTCGTAGCTGATGAGCTCGTTGGTCTTGTAGCTCGTGATCGAGTACTGGCCGGCGAACGCCTTGCCGTCGACGATCTCCTGGTCCGGCGTCACGGCGTCGGCCGAGAAGACGTCCTCGTCCACGATGGGGCCGACCGGGGACGACAGGATCTGCGGGAAGATCTGGTCGTTCTCGCTCTTGAGCTTGAAGACGACGGTCGTGTCGTCCGGCGTCTCCACCGAGTCGAGGTTGTACAGCAGCGACGACGGGCCGTTCTCGTCCGCGATCGCGAGCTGGCGGTCGAAGGTGAACTTGACGTCGGAGGACGTGAGGTCGTTGCCGTTGGCCCACTTCAGGCCCGGCTTGAGCTTGACCGTGTACTCCTTGGGCGACGTGAACTCCGCCGACTCCGCGATGTCCGGCTCCACGTCGGGGCTGCCGTACGGGGTGTTCAGGAGGAACGGGTAGATCTGGTTCATCACCGCGAACGACCCGTTGTCGTACGACCCGGCCGGGTCGAGCGACGTGATCTTGTCCGTGGTGCCGACGACCAGCGACTCGGCGCTGCCTCCGCCGCCGCCGCTCCCGCCGTCGCCGGAACCCCCGCCGCACGCGGTCAGCACCAGCGCGAGCGCTGCGGTTCCTGCGGCGCCGGCAAGCAGCCGTCGCGAGCCTCTGATGGCACTCATGGTCGTGGTCCCCTTCGTCCAGGCCGGCCGCGGCGGGTGGCCGCGGACTCGTCACGATGCGGGCGTTTCTAGCACACCGGTGTGTCGCCGTGGTCACGGGCGTGGGTCACACCCTGGCCGGTGATCGCATCGTGGTCCGGGAACCTACCACCGCTCTCTACCTCGTGTCACAGGCCGTGAGGCCCGGTAACACCTAGACTTTCCGGCATGTCCGGAGCGAGCACCGCGGGTCCTGCCCAGGATCCTTCGCACCGGAGCCCCACGGGCGACGCCCTGCCACCGACGGGGCCGCTGCGGGCGCTGCTCGGCGGCGACACCTCCGACCAGGGCACGCCGACCGACCTCGTGCGCGTCGTCGACACCCCCGAGGCCCGGGTGCGGCACCCGTCCGACATGCTCGGCATGGTGGTCAGCGCCCTGGGCGTGGCCCTGGTGCTCGTGCTGTCGGTGGTCGCGCACGCCACCACCGAGGGCGTCACCCAGGACGTACGGACCTTCAGCTCCCTGCTCGCGCGCATCCTCTTCGTCCCGGTCGCGCTGCTCGAGGGCCTCATCACCCTGTTCGTGCCCGCGGCCGTGCTGGTGGAGCTGGGCTGGCGCCGGCTGGGCCGGCAGGTCGTCGAGTCCATCTGCGCGGCCGCGCTCGGGCTCGTGCTCGGCGTCGTCACCGCCCTCACCATCTCCCGGTTCGGCAGCGACGAGCTGGTGCGCGGCCTGTCCGTGTACACCGACGGCGCGTGGCAGCTCACCATCCCCGGGTACGTCGCCGCGATCGCCGGCCTGCTCACCACCGCCGGCCCGCGCACCCGCCGGCGCACCGTGCGCTGGTCGTGGAACGTGCTGTACCTGGCCCTGTTCATCGTGCTCATCACGGGGCAGGTGTCGCTGCCGGGCGTGCTGGTCGCCCTGCTGCTGGGCCGCCTCGCCGGGCAGGCGGTGCAGTACGTGTCCGGCGTGCGCAGCGAGCGCGCGTACGGCGCCGACCTCGTGGCGGCGGTGCGGCGGGCCGGGTTCCACCCGACGGCGCTGGTGCGGGTGCGCGACGTCTCCGCCGTCGTCGACGACGAGGCGGACGCCGACCGCGCGCCCGCCGTGCCGGAGGACCCGGTGGCGTCCTACGACGCCGACGGCGACGTGGTCGACGAGGCCACGGACGACGAGCTGACCCTGCCGCCGGACCCGACCACGGCGGACGCGGCGGCCGTGGCCCTCACACGCTCCGGCGACAACCGGGTGTACGCCCTGTTCACGGGCGACGGCGAGCCCCGCCGCGACGTCGTGGTGCTCGACGGCGACCGCCAGGTGCTCACCACGGTGCAGCGGCTGTGGCGCGCGCTGCGGCTGCGCGGCCTCGAGGGCCGCGCCGCGATCTCGCTGCGCGCCGCGGCCGAGCGCACCGCCCTGCTCGCGTACGCCGCCCAGGCGGCCGGCGTGCGCACCCCACGGCTGGAGGGCATCGGCGTCGCCGACGACTCGGTGGTGCTGGTGCAGGAGCACGCGCGCGGCGCCGTCTCCCTGCGCGACCTCGAGCCCGACGACCTCGACGGCACGCGCGGCGACGCCGTGCTCGCCCAGGCGTGGGAGCAGCTGCGGCGGGCGCACGACGCCGGGCTGACCCACCACGCCCTGACTCCCGACGTCGTGCTGGTGCACCGCGACCTGTCCGGTGCGCCGCACGTGTGGCTCACCGGCTGGGAGCAGGGCGAGATCGCGTCGGGCACCCTGTCGCGGCGGCTGGACCTCACGCAGATGCTCGCGCTGCTGGCGCTGCGGGTGGGCGCGCGCCGGGCGCTCGCCTCCGCGGTGCGCGCCCTGCCCGACGAGGACATCGCCGCCATCGGGCCGCTGCTGCAGTCCATCGCCCTGCCCAGCCCGACGCGCGAGGAGGTGCGGCGCACGAAGGGCCTGCTGGACGAGCTGCGCGAGGCGCTCGTCGAGCGGCTGCCGCAGGCGGACGTGCAGCCGCAGAACATCACCCGCTTCGGCGCCCGCACGGTCATCATGCTGACCCTGACGATCGTCGCCGTCACCGTGATCGTCACGACGTTGAACTTCGAGGAGATCGCCTCGGCGATCACCGAGGCCAACCCGTGGTGGGTCGCGGCGTCGTTCGTGCTCGGGGCCATCACCTGGTTCGGCGCGGCGCTCACGTTCAGCGCGTTCTCGCCGGAGAAGCTGCCGCTGTGGCGCGCCACGCTCACCCAGATGGCCGGGTCGTTCGTCGCGCTCGCCGCCCCCGCCGGCATCGGGCCCGCGGCGCTCAACCTGCGGATGCTGACCCGTCGCGGCGTGTCCACGCCGATGGCGGTCGCGACCGTCGCGCTGGTGCAGCTGTCGCAGTTCGTCGTCACGGTGCTGCTGCTGGTCGTGCTGTCGGTGTCCACCCGCTCCGGCGGCCTCATCGACCTGCCCTCGACCACGGTGCTGCTCGCCATCGCGGGCGTCGCCATCGCCGTCGTCGCGATCCTGCTGGTGCCGTCCGTCCGCCGGTGGGCGTGGGAGAAGGCGCGCCCGACGCTGGAGCAGGTGTGGCCCCGGCTGTCGCAGATGCTGGGCCAGCCCACGCGCCTGGCGCTGGGACTCGGTGGCAACGTCATCATGACGCTGGGCTACGTGCTCGCGTTCGACTTCGCCCTCGCCGCGTTCGGGCAGTCGCTCAATCTCATCGACGTGGCGGTGATCTACCTGGTCGGCAACTCCGTCGGGGCCATGGTGCCCACCCCCGGCGGCCTGGGCGGCGTCGAGGGCGCGCTCATCGCCGGGCTCACCGCGGCCGGCATCCCGGCGTCCCTCGCGGTCACCGTCACCATGCTCTACCGCGTCGTCACCTACTGGGCTCGCGTGCCGATCGGCTGGGTGGCGATGAAGCGCCTGGAGAAGACGGGCGACCTCTGACCGACCTCTGAGGAACCTCAGCCGCGGCGCCACGCCGCGCGGTCAAGACACATGTCTCATACCGTGTCCCCGTGAACCGGGCCAGGGGGATCCTCAGTGCGCTCGCGGCGCTCACGCTCGCCGCGCTCTCCGCCGTCGTGGCGCCCACGACGTCCTCCGCGGCGACGACCGCGGGCTGGGCCGCGTGGGACCCGTTGACCGGCTCCGCCGGCAGCTGGTCGACCACGATGCAGCTGCCCGCGGCCGGCTTCCCCGCCGCGACCATGACCTCCAACTCACGCGGGGGCACGGTCGGTGTCGTCTCGGGAGCCTCGTCGTGGCTGTCCGACGCGACACCGCCCGGGGAGGTCTTCGGCTCGAGCCGGAACCAGCCGTACGTCAACCTGCGCCCGCAGGCCGACCGCCCGACGACGCCGTCGACCACCGTCTACACCTTCGAGCGGCCGACGCCGGCGGGCGGCTGGGCGTTCGTGCTCGGCGACATCGACGCCGACTGGGTGCGCGTCTCCGCCGTCGGGGCGGACGGGCAGCAGCTCACCGCCGACGAGCTCGGCTGGCAGGGCGCCTTCAACTACTGCCAGGGCGCGGGCTCGCCGTCGTGCACCGACACGGAGGTCCCCACCTGGGACCCGGCCACCCAGCAGCTCTTCGGCAACGCGACCGCGACCGACACGAACGGCGCAACCGGCTGGTTCCGGCCCACCGTGCCCGTCACGCGGCTGACGATCGGGTTCTTCCAGCGCTCCGGGTTCCCCGTGTACCAGACGTGGTTCGCGTCGTTGGCCCGCGACGTCACGGGGACCGTCACCACGGACGACGGCGCCCCGCTCGAGGGCGCGACCCTCACGCTGTTCGGCCCCGACGGGACGGCCCTCGCCACCACGACGTCGGCCGCGGACGGCGCCTACGCCTTCGAGGGCTACACCGCGGCACCCGGGTACCGGGTGGAGCTGACGGAGCTGCCCGGGTCGTCGGACGCGCACCCGTTCGGGCTCGTCGCCGTGGGTCCGACCGACGTGGGCGACGTCGACCTCGGCGAGACCGACGGCACCGCCGACTTCCAGGCCCGCGACATCGAGCCCGTCGCCGTCAGCGGCACCGTGCTCGACGACGACGGCAACCCCGTGCCCGGCGCCACCGTGACGCTGACGCCGGTGGGCGGCGGCGAGCCGATCACCGTCGTCACGAGCTCGCGCGGCGAGTACCTGGTGGACGACGTCGCCTGGGACGTCGCGAACGACCGGCCGCAGGAGTACGAGCTCTCGCTCGGCGACCTGCCCGAGGGGTACGTGGTCACCGGGACGCCGCCGAACCTCGTGGTCGACGTCGGGCAGGAGGAGGCCAGCACCGGCAACGACTTCATCGTCCGGGGGCCGGCGACCGTGTCCGGCGCCGTGACCGCGGGCGGGGAGCCCGTGGCGGGGGTCGTGGTGACGCTCGGCGACCGCAGCACGACCACCGGAGCGGACGGCACCTACGCGTTCGAGGGCGTGCTGCCCGGTGACCGCACCGTGGCCGTGCAGGCCCCGGACGGCTACACCGTGGACGGCCCCGCCACGCGGGACGTCGCCGTGGGCACCGACGACGTGACCGGGGTCGACTTCGCCCTGGCGCGACCGGGCGCGGTCGGCGGCGCCGTCACCGACGACGCGGGCGACCCGGTGCCGGGCGCCACCGTCACGGTCGCGGGTCCCGACGGTCCCGTCACGCTGACGACGGACGACGCGGGCGACTACTTCCTGGGCGAGCTCCCGCCGGGCGACTACGCGATCACGCTGAGCGTGCCCGACGGGTACACGGCCGACGAGACCGAGCGGACCATCACCCTCACCCCTGCCGGGGAGAGCTTCCTGGCCGAGGACTTCGCCGTCGTCGCCGACCCCGTGGCGCCGCCCGCGCGGCCCGTCGGCGGCACGGTCACCGACCCCGACGGCGCCCCGGTGCCCGGGGCGGAGGTGACCGTCACCGACTCCGAGGGCGCCGAGGTGGCCACTGCCATCACCGACGACGACGGCGCGTGGACCGCCGACCTGCCGGACGGCGCGTACACGGCCACGGTCACGCCGCCCGAGGGCTACGTCGTCGAGGGCGACGCGTCCCGCGGGTTCGAGGTGGCGGGCGGCGAGGTGACCGGCGTCGACTTCGTCCTCGCCGCGCAGGACGCGGCGCCGAGCCCGTCGCCCGACCCGACCGCGAGCCCGGCCCCCACGACACCGGCGACGCCGGCCGCCCCGGGCACCGGGGCGGGGCCGTCCGACGGCGGGTCCGCGACGCCGGGCGGCGGCAGCCTGCCGGTCACCGGCGCCGAGGTCGGGGCGGCGACGCTGGGCGCGCTGCTGCTGGTCACGGCCGGTGGCCTGCTGCTGCGGGCGTCGCGGCGGCGGGCGGGCGCGGCCGAGAGCTGACGCCGGTCCGGGGGGACGGCGTCGCCGCTCACCGCCTGGCCGCCGGGGCGACCCCGCGGTCAGGCGGTGAGCATCCCCGTGGCGGAGCGCACCAGCTCCTCGGTGAGGACGTCGAGCGGCGGCAGGCCGAGGTCGCCCTTCTCGTCGTCGGCCTCCCACGCCGCGACGGCGGCGACCACCGCGCGCGAGACCGTGGCGACGCGCAGCCCGGCCAGCGGCTCGACGCCGTCGCACGCCACCGTGCGCATGAGGTCGAGCAGGTCGAGCGTGCCGACCACCGGGACCTCGACCCCCTCGTAGCGCTTCACGTCGCGCCGCACCCAGTCCATGAAGACCAGCGGCCGGTCCTGGAGCACGGCCTGCGTGTAGCGGGCCCACGAGCTGGGCCGCAGCCCCTCGACCGCCGACACGAACGGCACGAC
Source organism: Isoptericola sp. NPDC056605 (assembly GCF_042792795.1). Classification (NCBI taxonomy): domain Bacteria; kingdom Bacillati; phylum Actinomycetota; class Actinomycetes; order Micrococcales; family Promicromonosporaceae; genus Isoptericola; species Isoptericola sp. NPDC056605. Next base: position 90,318 of record NZ_JBHTVT010000001.1, read on the forward strand.
GTACGCGCGCACCAGCCCCTCCGGGTCCCGCTCCCGCCCCTCGCCCACGAGCTCGGCGACCATGCGCGCGCGGTGCTCGTTGATCGGCCTGCTGCGCCAGTAGTAGAGGGCGTCGAGCATCGTCTGCCGCGACCCGAAGTGGTACGTGACGGCCGAGTTGTTGCGGTGCCCCGCCGCCCGGACGATCGCCCGCGAGCTCGCCCCCTCGAACCCGGAGCGCGCCACGAGCCGCTCCGCGGCGGCCAGCAGCGCGAGCTGCGACGCGTTCGGGTGGAGAACGTTCTTCAGGTCGTCGGCGCGCATCCCCCGGAGCGTAGTCACGCCCGGCCGACGGACGCGATCCCCGGCCTCCGCCGACCGGGATCCGGACGCCCGGACGGTCGCGCACGCGCCCGTCGCGCGTGGCATGCTCCTGGAGGGCCCGGGCCGGACGCGCCGGTCGTCGCGCCCGGGGAGGCGCGATGACCGTGACGGACCTGCCGACGCCGTCGTGCGCCGTCCGCCCCGACGGACCCGACGCGACCGCGGCGTCGGCCGCAGCCGAGGAGCTCGACCGCGTGCTCGCCGGGCTGCAGTGGCGGTTCGTGGCGCGTTCCCGGCACGCGCTGGCCGCCGGCGCGTGGGCGGAGCACACCTCCGGGGACGCCGCGCTCCTGCTGGTCACCGACGGCCTCGTGCGCGTGCGCGGCGTGGGCGACGTCGCCGACCTGGCGCCCGGCGACTTCCTGTTCCTGCCGCACGGGCCGCGCTTCGAGGTGCACGCGCTGTCCGACGCGGCCGTGCAGTGCGTGCGGGTCGCGCCGGTCGGGGCGGACGACGGCGCGGGCGTGCTGCCCGCCGCCGTGCTCCTCACCGAGCTGCCGCAGACCGAGCCGACGGCCGCGACCATGCTGCGCTCGCTGGTGGAGGACTACCGCGCCCCGCGCAGCGTGCTGGGCGACCGGGTCGTCACGCTCGTCGCGTCGATGGCGATCAGCGCCTGGTACGCGCGCGGCTGCGCCCCGGCCCGCTGGCTCATGCAGCGCGAGGACCCCGGCCTGGCGAGCGCCGTCGCCGCGATCCACGCCGACCCCGGCCGCGAGTGGACGGTGGACGACCTGGCGCGGGTGGCGCTCGCGTCGCGGTCCGGGTTCGCCGCCCGGTTCCGGTCCGCCACGGGCCTGACGCCCGGCCGCTACCTGGCGCAGGTGCGGGTGGCGCACGCGCGCTGCCTGCTGACGGCGGGCGACCTGCCGGTCGCGACGATCGCCCGCCGCCTGGGCTACGGCTCGGACACGGCGTTCGGCCGAGCCTTCCGCCGTCACACGGGCGCGACGCCGTCCGAGTACCGCCGCGACAGCGTGCTGCGCACCAGGACCCCGCCCGCGACCGCGGCCACCGCCGCCACGAGGTAGGTCCAGCCGACCCCCACGGAGTCGACGCCGAGACCGCCGACCGCGGACCCGAGGATGATCGCCGTCTGGAACGCCGCGACGACGAGCCCGCTGCCCGCCTCGACCTGGTCCGGCATCATCCGCGTGATCCACACCTGCACCACGTTGAGGATGCCGCCGAACGCCGCGCCCCAGAGCACCACGGCCGGGTAGACGAGCAGCGGCACGGCGGACGCCAGCCCGACCGCGGCGACGCTCGCTCCGACGGCCACGGGGACCGCGAGGAGCAGCACCGCGAGGTGCCGGTCGACGAGCGCGCCGATCGCGAAGTTGCCGACCAGGCCACCGGCGCCGAACATCGCGAGCAGCACGGCGACCGTCCCGACGTCCGCGCCGGGCAGCAGCGACAGGGCGGGCCGCACGTACGTGTAGCCGGCGAAGTGCCCGCCGATGACCGCCACGATCGCCACCAGCCCCAGCGCGACGCCCGGCGACCGCAGCGCCCGGCCCGTCGCCGACCAGCCGATGCCGGGCGTCGGCGCCACGGGCGGCAGGGCGACGCGCATCGCGACCGCCGTCACCACCGTGACCACCGCGGCGGCCACGAACACGACGCGCCAGCCGGCGGCGGCGGCGAGGATCACGCCCAGCGGCACCCCGGCCACCGTGGCGACCGTCGTCCCGGCGTTGACCACCATCATCGCCTTGCCCACCCGGTCCGCCGGGACCAGCTGCGTCGCGATGACCAGCGACATCGACCAGTAGCCGCCCAGCGCCGCACCCAGCAGCAGCCGGGCGGCCATGAGCACGCCGATGCTCGGCGCCAGCGCCACCAGCACGTTGGAGGCGACCGCGCCCAGCGCGAGCACCACGAGCAGCGTGCGGCGGTCGGTGCGCGGGAAGAGCGAGCCCAGCACCAGGGCGGTGGCCAGCGCCGTCAGGGCCGTGGCGCTCACCGACAGGCCGACCACGCCCTCGGAGACACCGAGGTCCTGCGCCACCGGGGTGAGCACCCCCGGCGGCAGGAACTCCGCCGTCACGAGCGAGAAGCTGCCCAGGAACATCGTGGCCAGCGCCAGCGCGGCGCGCCGGCGCGGGAGGGGGCCGGGCGCCCCCGGGACCCTCGTCGGGGCCGTCGTCGTGGCCGCCGCGGGAGCCGCGGCGGTGTCGATCGGGTTCGTCGTCATGCTGGTCGCAACAACGCGCGGCGGCGCCCGGGCCGACCGGGACGCCGACGGACTCGATCCAGACGCCACGCGCCGGGTGGGGCCCGCGCTCATGCCCGGGCACTGCCCGGGAACGGCCCGAGAACGGCACGGGCACGCCGGAGGGCCGGGGCCGCCCCCGCGGGGCGGGGGGGGGGGGCGGGGGCGGGCGCGCAGGGCCGGCGGTGAGGGCGGGGTGACAACGCCGCGGGGCGGGAACGCAGCGGCGGCGCGGC